>JAPHQU010000009.1 GCA_026195275.1 Candidatus Paceibacterota bacterium | reverse complement strand
GACGCGGGGTGGAGCAGCCCGGTAGCTCGTCAGGCTCATAACCTGAAGGTCAGAGGTTCAAATCCTCTCCCCGCAACCAATAAAAACAACGGCTTAGCCTTAATTGGCTGAGCCGTTTTTTTGTGCAGGTAAGCATGGGGTAAGCAGCTGGAATACATTTCCAGCAGGTTTGGGCAAAGTCAGGAGATGGTTTTTAGATAAAAATTTCTCTTCAAATGGACTTGATGTGCTTCCGTTAAATGTCCTCGATTTGAGATAGAGTTTTCCGGGTCGATTCTCCTTGTTGGGTAAAGGAACGGAAGACGAGGAGTGCATCGAAGTTCACGGACGCCAGAAGGCGTTCATCATCAAACAGGGGAGCACGTCAGTGACAAATCACACCATCACATATTTAGAAGCAAGAGGATATGCAGTCTGCGCTATGCTCCGGGCCAGTTACAGCTGCCAGCTTGAACCAAAGTGTGAAGAAAGCGGCACCATCAACTCGTGGATATCGTCTCGGAATGTAATTCCTAAGTATGTGGCCGCACGCGTGGCACCAACGTAAAGGTACTTGGAAAAAAGATCTGGATGATCGTTGATCGTTTTATCCAGATCGATGAAGAAGACGGCTTCAAATTCAAGACCTTTGATGTGTCGGAGGTTGAATACTCTGACGTCACGGTCGTTTCCGACTACCTTACCGTCTTTGCATGCAACGGCGGACAAATTGATATCTTCAAGATGCGCATTCAATTCAGCGGCTAGCGGCTCTACTTGCTCTTCGTTGTTAACCAGCACAGCGATTGTCGTTCCTTTTGGAACGATCCGATCAATTTCCTGAATTCGTTTAGTTAACCATCTGGCGGTGTCTGAGTAATCTGAAAGGCCATCTTGCCAGACAGGGGCAACACCATCTAAATCAAGACGGTCAGGCAGGACGATATCGTCTGCGCTCGCCCCGCCGAGCCTCGCGACGTCCTTCGCGAAGTCTACAAGGCGACGGCTCTGGCGATATGAAACAGTAATCGACTTGCGTTGAATGGGCACGCTTAGCCAGTCTAGTGCTTCATTTGTCTTTACGCCCCATGACGTTAGGCGCTGGTTTACGTCTCCGCACATGAAAAATGATCTCGTGGACGGGTGAGAAAGTTCAAGCATGGCGGCGAGTTGAACGCAGGAGAAATCTGTCGCTTCATCGACTAGTATTTGCGCTCTTTGCAGATATCGAACTTCGGATAGCGGCCCGGAAGAAGGCAGCTCTTCTCCCGCCCTACCTCTGTAGGTGGCAAGAAGCTCATTTGCTATTTGCAATGTCGACAGAACCATAAGGTCCAGTTCTTTCCAGTGGATATCTGATGATTTTGCAGGTGCCGATTTATACCAGCGGGACTCTTTCGTTCGATCGCTGCGGAAACGTTTGTATTTTTGTGAAACGTTTCGCAGAAAAAGGCGCTCTAATCGTTCAAATTTACGTAGACGCCCCAGCTCTTCGAGGAGGTTCCCAAGCGTTGAGAGGTCTTCGTCAGAAGGTAGCCTATCTGGCCCAAGCCATGTGAGTAGCATTCCATCTTGTGATTTTTCAGATACCTGACGTTTTCTTGACTTTGCTTTCGCCAAGGCCTTCACCGCGCGCTCGAACCTAGAGAGAGCTTGTTGACGATTAACCGGCCGCCCAGCCTGCGGCTCAGCAGTTTGTGCGTCATCATCTTCCAGGGCCGTATCAGAATCGTCATCGCCTTCAAAATCGTTCGGCTCAGATGCCAATTGTTTTGCAATCTGTTCCCGAAGAAGGTTTGGGAAACTTCTATCAGAATAGGTGACGGTGTTTCTGGTGCGCGTGAGCATTCGATCGATAGCATCACTCCGAATGGCGATTGCTTCACGGATTTGTGGGAGTAGCCCGGAGACGCCTAGGAGCGTATGAGCATAAAAATTACGTTTTGAAGAACTGAGTATCTGGAGAAGGCGATCACCAATGGTCTTTAATTCCGGAGATTCACTTTTCAAAAGCCATTCTGAATCAACTGTGAGTTCGAGGGCGTTAGCCCTGTCGGTATGGTTGCGGAAATCATCGTGCCAAGCCGCATCGTCAATCGTATCAGGGTGTAAGTACTCCTCATTTTGCCTTTCAACGAATGGGCCTGTTCCTGTGCTGGTGCGAAGAAGCCCAAGATGCTCACGAGCCAATTCGCGGCGGTAGTCTTCCCAAGTTCGAATGTGTTTGTCTGATGCAGCCAGACCTTCACGAGCAAAGGCCTCTTTTACATATTGTCGTAGAAGCTCAGTAGGGGAGAAAAGAACCCAACTAGAAATATGCGCTCGCCCTGTATCGTCTTGAACTTGGCGTGCAAGCCTAGATTCACCATCGGATTCTTCCAGAGCATGGCTATCGGTCTTTTGCCCGAGCCTGCGAATTAATGTTGTGGTTTTACCCGTTCCTGGAGGGCCAGAAAGAAAGCACTGGCTATTGATAGGCATACGGAAAATTTCGTCTTGATGTCGGTCCAAGATCGGTTGATCCCGAAGTCCCATGTGGGTGAGAATTGCCCTGCGTACACCTGCGACGACATTTTCCTCACTTTCTTCTTTCCATAGAGAATCAAGATCAACTTCATCAAGTTCAGTTTGCGGTTCAAGGATTGCGCGAAGAGAACCAACAGTGAAACGGCCCAGTTCCCTTACATCGATTTCGGTGTTTATGGAGTCCCAAATTCCATGTTCACGATGGGGAGTTAACCTTGCATTGCTTTCAATCAAGAGGTCCTGGCTGGATCCGTCATAAAGAAATGTTTCTTCGTCGCCAGCTGCCAAAGACGCAATTCTTCCCATCTTGGAATTGCGACTGGCTATTTTAAACCCAGGCACGGACCTCGGTGTGCTGCGGGTAATATAAATCGTATCCTCTTTACCATCCTCATCCGTAAAGTGGACGCGTGCAATAACGGGTTGCTCAATAAGTGCGCTCAGTTCCTGCATTTTTGTGTCGGCGATGCTGCCGAGGTTGCGGACCTGCTGCGGGCTCGTGAATGTGTTTATGCTAGCAAAAGAGCTAGCCTCTCCCCCTCGGTGCTCACTACGAGCCTTTTCTGCTTCTTGAGCGACCTGCTCAATGCAATCAAGGGAGTCCCGAGATATATCGGCAAGAACGGCATCTTTGTTTGTTGCACCCATAGGGCTCCCTCCTTGTCAAAATGGACTTTTCTTAGTCTCGATATTCACCGCTACTTAAAAACCACAGTATTGTGAAATTGGTCAGCCAAACAACTCTGTTGCTTCCTTGTGTTTTCATCTGAGTGTTTTAGTCGCGGCTTTTTATGGTTTCGCAATGGTTGCGTAATTCACGCAAGAAAACAATATTATCGAGTGTCTCGGGCAGCTAGCATCATCTGCCAACCGCTTATGGTTCGGGTGATGTTCGCGCCTTCTTCGGCCGTAATGTGACCAAAACTGTCTCCATTGCTCGGCATTCTCTATCCCTAAACGAATGGGGAAAGAGGCATGCTTACAAACTGCGCAAACTGGCAAAACGGCCACGAAAGCGTAAACAAAGCTAGAGGTGCCTGGCAGTGGGGTGTGCTGGCAACAGTGTTTATAGCCACACTTGTTATCTCTGGGCTGGTTCGCGCAGAAACCATTGAGCCGGAGTTGTCGACCTCGGCCATTTTCCATTCCTTCAATCTTCGCTCGATCAGAAGCAGCCTTGGCCCATCTCTGAAGGTCGTTTGCGGGGATACGTTTGCCGCCATTGAAACGCAAGGCGGGTTCGGCCCCATGAACGTCACCATGACCGACAAGGTCCTGACGGTTGAAACGCCGGATTGGCTCTATGCCATCAAGATCGTTTCAAATAAATCGCCACCCATAATTCACTTTTCCGATGGTTCGAAAAACTCCGCCTATCGAACGGCGACCGTCTATTCCCTGTCATTCGACCCGGCCTCTGGCAAATGGAACGCCGTTGGCGAGAAAGGCATGTTCGGTTTTCGGCTAGTCGATCGCGCCGAGTGGATTCAATCCGATTGCGCCAAGGGGGGCTGAAGCCATGGGTAGGTGTTTCCGCTTTCTTTCGATGATCAAGACCGATCCCGTCGGGTGGGCCGTAAACATCCTCATCTTCCTTTTGTTGTCAGGGGCGGCTTTCGCCGAAGACCTTCGGGGAATTCCCAGGGTCGTCGATGGCGACACGCTGTACGTTGTTGGCGTGAAGGTTCGCCTGCACGGCATTGATGCGTTTGAGAAGGGCCAGCCCTGCACGATTAATGGTGTCCGGCAGGACTGCGGGCGCTTGGCGAAGGCATGGCTTTCCACTACCATCGGGAGAAAAGAAGTCCATTGCGTCGGCGGCATCCGCGATCGCTACAAACGCCTGATCGGCAAGTGCTACGTCGACGGCATGGACCTGGGGGAGGGCCTCGTCGCCGCAGGATGGGCGCTGGCCTACCGCCGATACTCCGCCGAGTACGTTGATGAAGAAGACTCTGCCAAAACCGACCGCCGTGGCGCATGGAGCGGGGTGTTTGTGGAGCCTTGGGTTTGGCGACGGAAAAGATAGGTGGTCAGGATGTTGTTTCAGAGGAAACCCGCACTGTTACTGATGGTCGGACTTGCGCCGTTCCTGGTTTCTTGTGTGACAACGACTCCGACGGAAAACAATCTCATTGTCGGTCAAGTTTATCATGGCGTTGTGAGCGTCAATAACAATACGCCCCAGATTCCTCTCCCTGATGGGGATTGGATCCTGATGGGATCATCGATCAGCTCAAATAATACGGGACAAAGATTTGCTCACGGCATTTTGGGCCAATTTAAAAATAACACACTTGATCGTGCAGCTTATTTTGGCGTCGCTCTTGATATTCCTTCTGCTGGGTGGATTGAGAGCAAATTTTGTGAGCGGGACAACATCCACTTTATCCAAAAAACCTCCAATTACAGAGGAGGCGATCAGGATTGTTGGGGGGTTAACCATTACAGATTGACGCTGACAGCAAATAATCTTCCGCCATACATGGAGCAGGCAAGAGACTACGTGATCAGTCGAAAGATATCGCTGCCGCTTAATACGATCATTGTCCAATACAGGCACGCAGATCATTTGAAGCTCCTTGATCTGACCTACCACTTTAATCCCGAGAACGAGGGCTTTTCCCCACCGGCGCAAGCCGAGTGGAGCAGCAGCGATTGGCATCGCGATCGTGCCTATATGGATGAGCGAAAGATGGCGTTCATTGCGAAGATAAAATCCTGGGGCGAGGGGTTTAAAACAAAGGTGGAAGCCGGGTTTAAAAGGCAGCTTTCTTCAGTTCAAATGAACCAGCCATCACAGATGAATAAGGAAACACCAGTGGGGAGTGATGCGGGCTCGGATGGTGATTTGACGAACAGGTTGAGCAAGCTGAAAAGCCTTTATGAACAAAAGCTAATTACGAAAGAAGAATACGCAAAACGAAAGAAAGAGATACTGGATCAGTCCCTATGAGCAAATATTCTGTTTTCGTGGTCGCTTTTTTCTTCTGGCTTCCACTATCGGACGGATGGGGAGATACCACCCTTGTAGGCCAGTTGAATTATGGCCCTGTTGCATCATTCAAATTCAATTACGTCAAACACACGGCAATTAGCCCGAATATAAAGTGGGTAGAAACCTCAAGAGGGCATGGCCGTATTTTGAGCAAGGGCGAACTCCTTTTGTGGGAAGTAAGCCTTATGGGTGGTGAAAGGAGGGGGAATTTTTCTGGTCAGTCCGTAAACGAAAAATTTTCAGGGGAAGAGCCTCAAATACACTGGAGTATGCAGACGGACCCTTTGGGGCATGTGAGAGAATCTGAAATTAAATTTGCTTCTAGTCTTGGAACTCACCCACAAATCAGCCAGGCCATCGAAGGAGCGAACCAACTCTTTTCATACCATTTTCGGGCATTCAAGCCAGGCCCCCTGAATATCTACAACGAACTGTTTGATGGGGTTGATGTGGCCCAATTCTTTTCGTCTTTTGGCGTTCCGTCCGATGGGTTGTCAGGTGAATTCAAGAACACCGCAATGGGGTTGGGAAAGTTCGGGAACAGGAAGGCCGTGCGAGAGGAAATGGAGGGATTTGTTCGAGGAAGCTTTAACGGGATTGGTATGGATATTCAGATAACAGGTGAGGGATGGATTGATGCCGTTACAGGCTTGCCTCTTTCTCGAAAACTGAAAACAAACGGGTCGATGCGAATAAATGATCAGACGGTTTCAACGCATTCTGATGAGGTCTGGTCGCTCGAAATCACAAGCGATGAACCTGTTCGTTCAGATGGATCGCAAAAGAGTTCGACGGATCAAATCGAGGAAAAGCTCATCGCAATAAAGCGGCTCGTGGAAAAAGGCCTCATTACAGAAGAAGAGGCAAAAAGAAAACGTATCGAGATTCTAAACGGGCTTTAGATGGGACTGATTCCATGCGCAAACCCGGTTCGATGAAGGCGTTGGAAGAGCTTGGGCGGGTGCGGCTGTCGCCATCGTTCTTCATGCGCGACATGCTGTATAGCGAGATTTCCAATTTCTACGGCATCCCCAACATCCCCGACGATCCCGACCTCGCCATCGCGGCGGGCGCGCGCCTTTGCGAAGAATTACTGGAGCCCCTGCATCAGACCTTCGGCGGCCTGGCGATCCGTTCCGCCTATCGTTCCTGCGAGGTCAACGGATACGGCAATGCGCACGATCTGAACTGCGCCTCGAACGAGGCCAACTACGCCGGCCACATCTGGGACCGCCGGGACGCAAGCGGCAACATGGGCGCGACGGCCTGTGTGGTCGTGCCGTGGTTCGCCGATCGCTACGCGAATGGGGCCGACTGGCGTTCGCTCGCCTGGTGGATCCACGATCATCTCGACCATGGCGGCCTGTATTTCTTCCCCAAGCTGGCGGCATTCAACATCACGTGGTCCGAGGCGCCGAAGAAGATCATCCAGAGCTACATCGCGCCGAAGGGAACGCTGACCAAGCCGGGCATGGATAACAACACCGGCGATCATTCCGAACGGTACGAAGGTTTCCCGAAATTCGAGGCCTGCCACAAACTTTAGTCCGGCCTCGAACGGGTTGCTACTCGTTGCTCATGACCGATGCTATGAGCCGGAAAGCGTGTTGGCTGGGCAGCAACTCCAAGCTACTTAAAAATAATAATGTGCGGCTACTCCTCGTCTGTTGTGGCCGCCCGGTCAGCCAAGGCTTCGTCGATGGATTTTGAAATGTCGCGTATTCCGCGCCAGATCTCATGGTTAAGCTCTGGGTAAGTGATATTGCGCGGCGCAATGAGCCTGGCCTTTTTGAACTCGGGCATGGCGTAGATAAAACGCAAGTAGGCCTGTAACTGCCCAAGGATTTGTGGGCTCTTTCTGCCGATTTGAAGCTGCTTTTTAAAATTTTCCTGAAAGTCAGAGCGTTCCTTGTCGTCGTCGCTATGGGGGTGTGTGTCATCAAAATACCGGCCTGCAAATTTACGGTGAGATAAGCCAATGGCTTCAAGTGCCTCCCTGATGTCCTGCTGAGTAGATTTAATCTCTTCCTCTATCCCCATTTTTCCCCACTCCCCTGCTCAAAATGGTTTTGCCACGCGTATGGTGCGCCTGGATGCATAATCGAAAGGTGAAATCCAATGAGCAAAAAACCTAAGTCCATGACGAAGCCTGATGCCGAGCGGATCAAAAAGACCGCAAAGGAAAATCCTGAAAGCAAAACCGCCCAAACCGGTTTTGATAAACGAGCGGAAGGCGCGGCATTGCAAAAAAAACCGGGCAAGTGACGCGTCGATATCCGGTTTACCAGTAGGCATGCCAATACCATCAAATGCCATACGAGAACTTTGGAAAGGAAAGCGTATCATGAATGCATCATCACAAAACTCGGCTGGCTGGCCCAGCAAGAGCGGCGAACCCTCCGGCGGTGGGCGGGATAACAACCCACCCAAGGGTAAGTAGCGCCCAAGTACGCGAGGCCGCCCTTCGGGGCGGCCTCATTTTTTGTTAGTCCCCAATAGCGCATAGCAGGACATTCGCCTCAAAAGCGTCCAGAAACTTGGAATTGGATTTGAAGATTCGCGCCTCATCTGCTTCGAAATCGTCTTGAGTTTTTTCCAATGCGCAGATGCAGACTTTTCTTTTTTGACGCAAGAAATCATAAGTCATGGGTTTTCTGGAAGGGTCGATGCACGCTTCGATGATCGCATGCTCTACCGCGATCGGGTACCGCTCGGTAGTCATAAGCTCTCTAGCGCCAATGGTTCCACCGATGCCCAACAGTAAGGCAGTCAATGGCGAAATCAGCTTGTGCCCATAACGACCCGCTCCAAGCGGTTGGTTGCACTTCTGGCAAACCCATCCAGCAGGGCGAGGGATTGAATTGTTTTCCCCGCAATGCGGGCATTCAACTTCAAATTCTTCAGGCTTGTTCATGAGTGACTAATATCCGCGTTTAGTGTGGGTTTTCGCCTCTAGCAGGGCGATCTCGTCATTGGTCAGGTCAATAGTTTATAGAGCACGCCGGTTGATCTCTCGCCCCGCACTGACAAGCCTGACCCAAGTGATCGAGTTTCTATAATAGGCGCCGGGCGGTTTGATCGCCTTGGTGGGGCAACCGGAGTATAGCGTAGTTCAGAGACGCAGAGTTTGGCACTATTGTTTGGCCCCCTCAATTCTGATCAAGGCATGACCATATCTGTCACCTCTCCGCCGCAGACTATGCGCTGGAGGTTGGTGGTGTCCGTCGTCATATAAAATGGAACACATGGCGGCCTGATCTAAGAGAGGATCTGGCCCATCTGGTTCAAGATATTAAGCGGCGTGTTTGCGGTATTG
>JAPHQU010000008.1 GCA_026195275.1 Candidatus Paceibacterota bacterium | reverse complement strand
CTTCGCGTCGCCTCGGTTCGATTCTCCTCCCGCAGTGAATCACAACAAAACCCCTGCATCCGCAGGGGTTTTGTGTGCTTCATGTGCGGCCAGGGAGAATCGAACTCCCGACTGATCCTTGGCAAGGACCTGTTATACCACTTAACCATGGCCGCTCCATGCGTCAATCTAATATATTCAATCAGTGACGCCGTGTGCCCCCGCCAGGATTCGAACCCAGAATAACGGTTCCGAAGACCGTTGTGATATCCATTTCACCACAAGGGCATTTCTTATTTTTTAACTCCCTCTGGTCGTAACAAAATAAAGTCACACCACAGGTACAATAAAACTGCTTCGCAATTATACGACATATTCGTAAAACAGCCAAACTTGGAGTATTATTGACCTAATGAAAACAATTCCCGCATCGAAAATTCCAAAAGAGATTAATGACACTGCTGAGGTGTTAGAAGGGGCCGGTTTTGAAGCGTACTTGGTCGGCGGATGTGTGCGCGATCTTCTTCTTGGAAAAGCCCCAAAAGACTGGGACTTCGCAACCGACGCCACCCCCGAAGATATCCAAGGGCTTTTTGAGGAAACGTTCTACGAGAACGATTTTGGCACTGTGGGTGTTGTGCTTGAGACACAGCACCCTACACTCAAAGTGCTTGAGCTGACACCATACCGACTTGAGGGGTCATACTCGGATGCGCGCCGACCGGATGAAGTACACTTTTCAAAAAACCTTAAAGATGACCTGAAGCGCCGCGACTTTACCATAAATGCGATCGCATTCCGGCCAAAGACAGGTGAGTTGGTCGACCTTTTCAATGGGTCTGAGGATATTAAGAGAAAGAGTATCGTCGCGGTTGGCGACCCGAACGAGCGTTTTGAAGAAGATGCACTCCGCATGCTCCGTGCGATACGCCTCTCGGCAGAACTCAACTTCACCATTGATCCAGAAACCGCAAATGCTATCGTAAAGAACGCGACACAGCTCGGGAAGATCTCTAAAGAACGCATTCGTGATGAGTTTCTGCGCATCCTTGCTTCAGACACACCAATGCACGCAATTGTTTTTGCGCAGAAGCTCGGTCTCTTGCCATATATCGCACCTGACCTCGAGCGAGGAATCGGTGTTGAGCAAAATCAGGCGCATAAATACGACGTTTTTGAGCACCTGCTCCGCACCATGCAGCACGGCGCTGATATGAAGTGGAGTGTCGACATTCGTCTTGCCGGCCTCTATCACGACATCTCAAAACCGGAAACACGCCGGTGGTCAGAGGAAAAAGGGGATTGGACCTTTCACGGACACGAGGTGGTCGGCGCGCGTATCGCAAAAAAAGCGTTCAACGATCTTAAACTCCCAAAGAAACAGGTCGAGAAGCTGGTAAAACTCGTGCGCTGGCACATGTTCTTCTCCGATCCGGAGAAGATCACGCTCTCGGCAGTGCGTCGTATGATCCGCAACGTGGGTGAGGAGAATATTTGGGATCTCTTAAACCTCCGTATCTGCGACCGTATCGGTTCAGGGCGTCCGAAGGCACAACCCTTTCGTTTTCGTAAGTATAAATCAATGGTTGATGAGGCACTCCGCGACCCAACCTCGGTTGGTATGCTCAAGATTGATGGAGCGTACATTATGCAAGAGCTCAGTGAGAGGCCGGGTCCGCGCATCGGCTACATTCTTCACGCACTTCTCGAGGAAGTGCTCGATGATCCATCGCGAAATACAGAAGAATACCTCGGGAAGCGTGCGAGGGAGCTCACCGAGCTACCCGAGGAGACACTCAGGACACATGGAGAAGATGGTAAGCGCCGACGAGAGAAATTCGAAGAAGAGGCAGTCGCCGAGATCCGTAAAAAA
This sequence comes from Candidatus Paceibacterota bacterium, assembly GCA_026195275.1. Taxonomy (NCBI): domain Bacteria; kingdom Bacillati; phylum Minisyncoccota; species Minisyncoccota bacterium. The sequence continues at coordinate 50,634 of JAPHQU010000008.1, read as the reverse complement.
CATCACGTACAGTAGTTACCAAAAGAAAAACACCACCTCAGAGAGGTGGTGTTTAGGCATAAAAGGCCTGATTGTGCAGTTTTTTCAATAGAGCGCGGTGTGGTTCAAACTCAAGCAGCGAATCAAGCTTGTGAAGTGAAACAATACGAGTCTCTTCACCACTTGCGCCGTAGTCTTTAAGACCGCGCTCTTTGAATGTACCGGGAAGTGTTGCGCCGAAGAAGATATGCTTATGTGTTCCGCCTTCCCGAGAGGGTCGAAGTTCAGTATCAAGAACCTGAAGGAGGTTTTCTGATACACTAACACCGGATTCTTCTTTAGTTTCCCGTATCACGGCGACCGCAGGGGTCTCCTCGGGTTTTACATGTCCGCCGGGGAACTTCCATTGAGGATCCGTATGTCCCAAGTCCCTAACAAGGAGAACGTCTCCAGCAGCGTCGAGCAAAGCTATGGTAACTGCGGCTTCCATAGCGATTCCTTTCATTTGCTATGTTACCCTTTCTAGCGTAGATTATGAATGAAAAATATAAATATGTCAAGTCCTCCTAGGTAAAATAAAGCCGCATTGCTGCGAACCGGGGTGGAGTTGGGCAAATCCCAGATACGCGCGCATATGCGACTTTAAACATGTGCAAATTCACTCAGCGGCAAGATGTTTCGTGGTACGTAAGTACCTCAAAATCACAAATTGTTTGATGCTTGGTTGTGGATACACGTACAACCATGAAACACTTGTGACCAAATAAACTTGCAAGAGATCTCTTCTCAAGGAACTAAAAAGATCTTCTGTCTTTAAGAATACTCTCTCTAAAGGACATGTAAAGGACATTCATGTGGATAAATGTCCTTTACAAAGAAATCCCTGCCGTTTCGGGCAGGGATTAGTTGTTAAAGGGAACTACCAAAGGGTTCCCGGGCTCAAGAAACCAAGACCGGCTCCGCCTGGCGGGTCTTCGAGAAGCTCCGCCTGTGAACTCAGCACCTGAACAGTTTCTTCAAAGCGGTTGGTAAGCCGCTCAAGTTCTTCACGAAGTGCCTCTTTTGTATACGATGTATACCGAACGGACACTCCCTTGATCTCGCAGCCCACTTTCTCAAGCTCACTCAGGAGCTCGCTGAAATGTTCTTCCGGAACGGATATGATACTCGGCATACCTTGCCAGAGATTATCGTCCGAGACAACGCGAGCAGCGAACTCCTGCAGCTCATGGTGTTTGAGCAGGCTCAGGTCAACATCGGCATACCGAGGCAGAGCTTCAGGTATGCTAATGAAAGTCAGCGCAAGGAGACTGCGCATGCACACGTCTTGAATCGGGTGCAAGACTGAAGGGTTTTCTTCAGACATGTCAAAATCCTCCCTTGTTATCTCTGGGGCAAGACTAGACCCTAGAGAAGCGTCTGTCAAACTACATCTCAAACTCAACCTCAACCGGGCAGTGGTCTGAGCCCATGACCTCAGGGTGGATTTCAGCACTTGTAAGCTTCTTTTCAAACTTTCTGCTTGCAAAAATGTAGTCGATACGCCAGCCAACGTTACGCTCGCGTGCCTTATGCCAGTGGCTCCACCACGTGTAGTAGCCATTGCCCTCGGGGGTGAGGTGACGGAATGTATCGATAAACCCGGCGTTTATCATGTTATCCACGCCCTCACGCTCTTCTCTGGTGAAACCATGCTTGCCTTCATTTGGCTTTGGGTGTGCGAGATCCTGCTCTTTGTGCGCCACATTAAGGTCGCCGCAGAAGATGACTGGTTTTTTCTCCTCCAACTCTTTGCAGTATTCGAGAAAGGCGGGATCCCACTGCTTATAGCGGAGCGAGAGGCGAGAGAGGTCACCTTTTGAATTCGGGGTATAGACCGTTACCACGAAGAACTTCTTAAACTCGGCTGCAATGATGCGTCCTTCGGTGTTTGGATTGCCGTAGCCATCGTCTCCCACCTTGTATTTCTTCGCAATATGCTCGGGAAGGTCATTCATAACCGCGATCGGCTTTTCTTTCGTAAAAATAGCGGTACCGGAGTAGCCTTTTTTCTCGGCACTGTTCCAGTACTCGATATAATCGGGAAGATCGATAGGGGACTGTTCTTGCTGTGCTTTGGTCTCCTGAAGGCAGAGAATATCCGGCTGATGCTTCTTAATGAACGGCACGAATACGCCCTTACGGTCCACCGCACGGATGCCGTTCACATTCCATGACATGAGTTTCATATAAAGTGATTATATCGGCGAATGGTGATAGTACCAAAAGTAACTAAACAAAAAATGTGCTAGTTTTACTTCTTAGAAAGCACCAGAAAGGGGAGACTTCCATGAACACGACAGAAATACCAACCTTACCCGCTCTCAGTACTGCTCCCAATCTCGCCTCAGCACTCGTGCGACTGCGCGATATTGGCGATAGGCGTGCAGTTGCCGCACTCGCAAGAGAACCCGAACTTTACCAGACACTCTTTTCCGGCTGGCTTGGCGGTGTATGTCTGAGCGGACCAGAGATCCTCAGAGAACATGTCTTGCGTGCGCAAGCAGGGGCACTCACCACCACAGAGGCAGAGAACTTGCACCGCTTTGCAACACAGCTTAAGGATGCTCTTTCTCTCAAAACGACCTGTTAGCGCAGGTCGTTTTCTCTGTTTCGTCATTTGTCGTGAAGACTCTGGGTACCGCACCGCCAACCAGAAGCAGAGATGCGGGACGGGTATCACTTATTCATTACTCCGTTTCTTCCCGTGAAATTTCTTGTGAATGTTGTGCAAATGCACATCTGTCACGTGTGTGTACACCTGTGTTGTCGCGATATTCGCGTGACCAAGGAGCGCCTGAACCGAGCGAAGGTCGGCACCGTTCTGGAGAAGATCGGTTGCAAATGAATGCCGGAGTGTATGCGGTGTCACACGTTTGTCGATACCTGCTTTAACAGCATAATGCTTCACAATACGCTCAACACTCCGCGTTGAGAGCTGGAGTGAGCCGGAGTGAGCCTCAGCACGTGACGCACCTCTCCCAAGGTAGATGAAAAGGGCTTCGTCAGTGTCGGTACGCTCCTTCAGATATTTCTCCACTGCCACCTTTGCATCCGGCGAGATGAAGACTGGTCGCACCTTGCCACCCTTGCCTCTGACCGAGATCTCGTCACGAGTCCAATCGAGGTAACGCGAAAGGTTGCAGAGCTCCGAGACGCGAAGTCCGGTCGAGAAGAGAAGTTCGAGCATGGCTTTGTCGCGGAGCGCCTTGAGATCTGAGCCTTTGGGAGCCTTAAGAAGCCGCTCTAGCTCGACCGAGGAGATAAGATTGAGATCGCGCCCTGTTTCTTTCGCAAGCTCAATGGTATCAGGCGGCAATACTTCTTCGCCGCGCTTTACCAAGTATTTAAGAAACTGCCGCAGTGCGATGAGGTAGTAGTTTTGTGTTCGGCGATTGAGCCCAGCGCGATTCAATTCGAGTCGGTAGCGCCGAATCTTATCCTCTGTTATATCCTGCGCCGTCTTTACTTTAGCGAACTCAAAGAAACGACGGAGGTACCGGTCATAATTCTCGACCGTCTTCAGTGCGCGACCGCGCTCGATCTCGATGTATTCGAGAAACTCTTGTTTGCGTGCCTTAAGATCTCTATTCATTGTCTATAGGTGTTTTCTATCAGTATACCATCAGGTGTCGTGCCACAGAGGGTACTTCCATTTTTCTAACTCCCTCCGGTCGTAAGGAAAATTGGTCGCACCATACTTTCCCCCATAAACAGTGCTGACGAGCGCTCTCCTTGTATGGTATACATATATTTAGATATAAGTTGGCTGGGAGGAGTATCATGGTGGCACGCAGGATTATTGCGCAACAGGTTATGGCGGCACGCAGGCGCCTGCAACAAACATTACTACCCAAGGAGAGCGACGAAGACTGAGCTCAGAGCCAATAAAATAGACCGCATCAACCAATACCCTGTGATGCGGTCTCTTTTTTGACACGACGAGGCGCATCTTGCGGCGGGCCTGTATTTATGCTATGCTTTCCCCATGTTAACAAAACAGAAAAAGGCGCGCGCAATCAAGACCGCGCAGAAACACGAGACAGACACCGGCTCAGCCGAGGTACAAGTCGCGCTTCTTTCGAAGAAAATTGACGCGCTTGCGGCACACCTCAAGAAGAACACCAAAGACAAGCATTCGCGCCGTGGACTTCTCCAAATGGTTGCAGACCGACGTAAACACCTTAAATATCTTGAACTAAACAACAAGCGCTCATACAACGCGCTTATCAAGAAACTTGGTCTGAAGAAGTAATCACACCAATTCACCACAAGAAACACACAAAAGGGGAGCGGTAAGCTCCCCTTTGTAGTAGAATAAAGGCAGTCGAGTACTTCGACGGTCGCATTTACATACAATAAGTAATTCTATCAATATGGCAGTTATTAAACACAAGGGTCAGCGAGTTGGTGTATTCATCGACACGCAAAACCTCTACCACAGTGCAAAGAATCTTTACAAAGCAAAAGTAAACTTCGGCGCGATCCTCAAGAGCGCAGTCGCCGGACGAGAACTCATCCGCGCACGCGCATATGTCGTCACTACCGAAAGCGGGGAAGAGGCGAGCTTCTTTGAAGCACTCGAAAAATTAGGGATCGAGATCAAGACAAAAGACCTCCAGGTATTCTATGGCGGTGCAAAGAAAGCTGATTGGGATGTTGGAATCGCTATCGACGCAATCGCAGCAGCGTCAAAACTCGATGCGGTTATCCTCGCGTCCGGCGACGGAGACTTTGTCCCGATGGTTGAGTACCTTAAGAACAAAGAGGGATGCCAAGTTGAGGTTATCTCATTTGGAAAATCGTCGTCTTCACGGCTCCGTGAAGCATGCGACGACTTCATCGACATGTGTGACGATCCAAAGAAGTATCTCATTGGAAACCGCAACTGGAAATTCACTCGCGAGTAACCAGAATGAAGATTGGAGCGCTTAGCTATGTATTCTATGGACCCCAAAGAGAACAAGCCTGCACCAGACACACCACCACAAATAAACTCACCTACTTCGGACCAGCCGACAAGATCGCCCAAAAGTGAGCCGGCACGCACTCAAGTGAATGAGGGCGGGCTTCCGCGTGTTCGAACCTTTAAAGAAGATGTCGCAGAAGCGGTCAAAGGACAGAAAGCATCGCTCACCAGCATTGCGGCTGCCGAGGCGCGATGGCGCGCACGAATGACCTCGCAAGATTCTGCTGAACAAACAGAGTCCCCCGTACAAAAGATTGCAATGGTGCTCGGCGGCATTGTGTTTGTTGCCATTGGTATTGCCGCGGTTAGTTACGGGCTCTTTTTCTACGAACCTGAGCGCCCGACCATAGAAGAAGCGGTTTCATCTTTGATTTTTGCCGAGAAGCAGACGCGTGTTGATATCACTGACCTGAGTGCACGAAGTATTCTCGGGCGCCTTGAAGAGAAAAGACAATCTACACAACTCTCCCTTGGACAGATTGCGCACCTCTACCTCACCACGACAGACGCCACTACCGGGGAGTTGACTCTTCTCACCGCACAAGATTTCCTCCGCGCGATCGATGCGCGCGTAAGTAGTGCGTTTCTCAGGTCCCTTGATCCTGATTTTATGCTTGGTATACATTCGTTTGACCGCAACCAAACATTCCTTATCTTTACCACAGACTCCTACCAGCACGCTTTTTCCGGCATGCTCGATTGGGAGCCATCGATGATACGAGAACTCTCGCCGCTTGTTCTGCGAAACGTCGACAATGCAAGCAAACGCGCGATCGACCCCCAGACCAAAGAAGAGATTGTATACAAAAAGAGTTTCGAGGATGTGATTATACAAAATATTGATGCACGTGTACTCCGCTCAGACACAGAGATAACTCAACTTCTCTACGCATTCCCTGACCAGCGCACGCTCATCATCACGACAAACGAAAATACACTCATCGAGGTCATTACCCGCCTCAGAAACGTTCGTGTGTTTTAATGGACTGATTTAACGCGCCGATGACTGGTGGCTACTGACCGATTGCCCTTTTATGCTATTATTTGTGTATTAACAAATACCGCGTATGAATACAGAACACTATAAAGAAAAATTAGAAACCGAGAAACAGACACTCGAAGCGCAACTTCAGAGTATTGCGCAGCCAAGTGAAGAAACTCCCGGAGACTGGGAGGCGAAAGGTGCGGGACTCGATGTCGATGCAGCTGATCAAAATGAGCGTGCAGACGCAGTCGAAGAGTACGAGACCAATATCGCAACACTTAAAGATCTTGAGTTGCGTTATCGAGAGGTGAAAGATGCTCTCGAGCGCATCAACACAGCGACGTACGGCACCTGCTCGGTGTGTGGTGAAACAATTAGCGAAGAGCGACTTCTTGCAAACCCGGCCGCATCAACCTGTAGCGCACATATGAACGAGTAGCTCTCACTCTCTATGAGTTTCGCCAAGGTCTACAGTGCACAAACCTCGCTCCTCGAAGCTCACATCATCGATGTTGAGGTAGACCTCTCAAACGGACTCCATGCATTCTCGATTGTCGGACTCCCCGGAAAGGCAGTTGAGGAATCGCGCGATCGCGTCTCAGCCGCAATCAAAAACTCAGGGTTCACCTCACCCAAAAACAAAAACCAAAAAGTTATCATCTCACTCGCGCCGGCCGACCTCAAGAAAGAGGGGCCGGCGTTTGATTTGGGTATTGCACTCGCATACCTCCTCGCAAACGAGGATATCTCATTTGACCCGACAGGGAAGCTCTTCTTGGGTGAACTCTCGCTTGATGGCGAGCTCCGCGAGATCAACGGCACACTCCCTTTAGTGCGCAAAGCGCGGCAAATGGGCTTTAAGGAAGTTTTTCTCCCAGCGGGAAACGCGGAAGAAGCCGCGCTCATCGAAGGAATCGCGGTCTTTGGTGCGCGTACACTCAGCGAGATCATCAACCACCTTATTGCTGAAGCGGAAGAAGAGGCGTCTGAGTTGCCGCGACTAAAGAAACAACCGGAAACCAAGATCCCTGAGAGCTCGCACGAAGGGGTGATCGACTTCGGCGACATTCGTGGACAAGAGTCTGCAAAGCGCGGCCTGCTCATTGCGGCTGCCGGTAGGCACAACATTGTGCTCTACGGTCCACCAGGCACAGGAAAAACCATGCTCGCCAGAGCGTTTGCAGACATTCTGCCTCGGCTTTCGTTTGATGAAATACTTGAAGTCACCTCAATTCACTCGATTGCCGGGACACTCGACGAGACACTCCTCACCACACCGCCATTCCGCTCACCACACCATACTGCGTCATATGTTTCACTTGTCGGCGGCGGTACCACCCCGAAGCCGGGTGAGATTACCCTCGCACACCGCGGAGTACTCTTCCTCGATGAATTTCCTGAGTTCGAACGGCGCACCATCGATGCGCTTCGCCAGCCACTTGAAGAGCGCACCATCACCGTGACTCGCGCCAAGGGTTCCGCGCGTTTCCCGGCGAACTTTATCCTTGTTGCCGCAATGAACCCGCCTGAGCGCGACGGTATTGAGCAAGCACGGTTCGAGAAGAAGATCTCGGGACCAATCGTCGATCGTGTCGACATGTGGATCGAGGTTGGGCACATCGACCACAAGATGCTCGGAGACAATGAGGAGCGAGCACGCGAATCGGGTACGCTTCGAGAGAAAGTTGCGTGCGCGCGAAGTATTCAACGCGAGCGATTCTTGGGGGAAGAGAAGACCAACAATGAGATGACGGTGCGCGACCTCGGCACGCATGTCCCACTTGAAGAGAATGTACGCAATCTGCTTAATACCGCCGCCGGCAAACTCGACCTCTCGCCGCGCGCATATCATCGCGTCGTCAAGCTCGCCCGCACCATCGCCGACATCGATGAAAGCGAAGATGTCAAAGATACCCACATCTTAGAAGCGCTCCAATATCGTCCGCGCAGTTTTCGATAAAATACAAGCTGGATACATGAGGGACATTCGATATTCTTCATTAAAAAAACGCCAGGGTGTGCCTGGTGTTTCCTAAACCACAGCTTCAGCAAGCCACAATAAACGCTAACCTCAGGTTGGCGTTTATTTTTTCTTATTTGATCTATAAGCTAGCCTCCTGCGTTGAAACTCATCCCAGATATCCTCAGCCCTTGTTACTAGCCTATCTATATTTTTAAGCGTCTTCTCATCAGTAACAAAAGGTTTCGTTCTGATGAGAATGTTTAATCCAGTATTCCATAAAACAACTAAAGCATGATTCTTATTGCTCTCAGCAAAATCGGGGTGTACGGCAACACGTATCCCAATTGGATTCCCGTGCAATATATGCGAAAGAGATATACGCAAATAATTAAAGTCTGTTTTCTCTCGAAGTATCTCTGGCATATCAACATCTTTAATATACTTGGGAAGTCGATTGTTTGTTAAGTGACGGATCTTTTTAATTTTAGAGGGAGGTGTTTGTCCTCCTTCTTTAAGAATACTTTCAACACTTTCAAAAAGTTTCCTGGATTCCTGGTCTAATTTCTCTCTTTCGTCATTTAGAAGTCTGAGGAAATCTCTTGTGTGTGTCGGCACCTGTACTAAATCAGACAATGATTCTATCCTTTTAAACTCCATCCTATCCTCTTCAGAAACAGGGTCAGCAAATAGGGTGTCGATTCTACTAAAACCGATTTCATGGAGCGTCCTGAGAGCAAAGTAATTCATTCGGTTTCCTGGCTCGCTCAAAATTTGTTCTGCCAGCAGGACATAGCTGTCTAACACCAGTAATTCATGCTCCTCAAGATGGATACGGTGGATTACCGTCTCGATAGGTACCAAAACCCCTTTCTTACGAAAAAAGCCTTGGCGGAAATCGATTTCTCGTTGGTGAGTGAAATCGCTACCGCTCCCTATATCCACACGAATATCTTTAATACAATCCAGAACATCTTGTAGATACCCCTCAGGTTCAGTATTCATATACCAACAATACCCTATGGCATATATAAAACAAAAACTCAGTTTAAGATGAAGTGCGCGGCGCGGAGCGAAAAGTTTGTGAGCAATACTTACCGGTATTGTGAACAAACTTTTCGCGAACGCAACAAAGCAATTCGCTTAAACTGAGCTTTTGTTCTTAGAATGGGTTTTTGGCGCCGCGAACCTCAAAGTGCAGGTGAGGTCCGGTGCTTCGTCCCGTATTACCCAAATATCCGATAACCTGACCTTGGACCACGTACTGTCCTGAGTAGACGATCATGTTTGAGAGGTGTGAGTAGAGTGTCTGCGTACCGTTGTCGTGACGAATCGCAACATATACGCCGTATCCGCCGTTCCAACCTGAACCACGTGCGACGATAACGGTACCTGAAGCCGCTGCAAGAATCGGAGTTCCTGATGGTGCCGCGAGATCAACCGCGTTATAACCATGAAGTCCTTGTGACTTAACCGCGCCGACGACCGGGCGGATATAGTAGCCAGAGTACGACGGCACATTCGTACCACGCACCACCGTACCTGCGCTTGAGTAGGTCTTGGTCTCACCTTCGCCTCCAGGAATCGTGATCACATCACCGACGGCAAGTATTGCATCTTCTGGGAGGTTATTGTATTGGACCACTTCATTAAAATCACCCTTGTACTCCTTAACGATTCCCTTAAGCGTGTCTCCCTTCTTAACTGTGTGCTGCACACCGGAGATAGGAAGGATAACCAATGTTTGACCCTCACGGATGAGTGAGCCGCGCTTAATATCGTTCGCCCAAATGATCGTACCCGTTGAAACACCGAACATATTCGCGATCTGTGAGAGTGAGTCGCCTGAGCGCACGACGTAGATGCTGATCTGCCCGTTGTTCGGATGTTCTTCAATATCCGCTAAGGTGCCGGCAGGTCCGGTCTCTGCAAGAAGCGCGGAGCCATCAACGATAGTGATATCACCACCTCCCTTTGCTGGGTTTGGGTCGACATTAAGCGCACCACGAAGTGCTGAGGCTATCTGTAACCCAGTAGCGGTGGATACTGCTTCACTTTTACTACCCGCAAAAAGACCTGACAAGAAAGAAAAAATTCCGGCGTGCGCAGGGAGAGGAGAAGAAGCAAACAAAGAGAATACCAGCAATACTGACGGCATCACCGAGAAAAGAGCGGTCTTGAGCCGCGTGCGTACCTCTTTTGTCCTCCGACCAAATGTATTATGTGAGGGGTCGGAATCTTGTTGGTTTGATTCGATAAGCTAAAGGTTACTGGGAAATTCTGTCGTTCTATCTGAAGAATGGCTCTGTTAAGCCACAGAAAATAGCGCCCATACAGCTATGCACCCACTATATCCTCCACACATTTAAAGTCAACAGGTTGTACACAGCATGCCACACTCGCTTTTTAAGCCATATTTTAAGCCATATTCTGACGACTTCACCCCGCTTCGTGCTATAGTTTTTTTGTGTTAGATATCGAGCAAAAAAAACCGAGGAACCACCACCTCAACGGCCTCAACCCCGCACAAAGAGATGCTGTTGAGACAATCGAGGGACCGCTTCTTATTATTGCTGGTGCTGGTGCCGGCAAAACGCGTGTTTTGACTCATCGCATCCTTCATCTCATCAAAAACAGGGTCGACCCGAGCGCAATCCTCGCAATCACTTTCACTAATAAGGCAGCAAAAGAGATGCGCGAGCGGGTGATGGAGCTTATTCAGAACGATCGAGAACTCAACCTTCCTCTCGCACAAAGCGCGCGCGATCCAAAGCCGTTCATCTCGACCTTTCATGCGCTCGGTGTACACATCCTCAAAGAACACGCGCGGGAGATCGGTCTCAAGCGACACTTTTCTATTTATGATCGGAGTGATTCTATTCGTGCAATCAAAGAGGCGATGAAACGCAGTGATATCGACCCGAAGCAGTTTGAGCCACGCAAGGTACTCGGGATTATCTCGCGCGAGAAAGGAGATGGCGTATCGCTCAGTGAGTTTCGTGAGTCTGCCGGCAACGACTACCTGAAGCGGGTGACGCTTATGGTCTGGGAACAGTATGAAAAGATACTTAACGGCGAACACGCGCTTGATTTTGACGACCTTCTTCTCAAGAGTATGAAACTTCTTGAGAATAACAGCACAATCCGCAAAGGGTACACCGACACATGGAAGCACATTCTTATTGACGAGTACCAAGACACAAACAAAGTACAATATCGTATGAGTGAGTTGCTCGCTGGTGATGCGAAGAATATTTGTGTCGTTGGTGATATCGACCAAAACATTTACAGCTGGCGCGGGGCCGACATACAAAACCTTCTCGATTTTGAAAAGACCTACCCCGGCACAACGACAATACTCCTTGAGGAGAACTATCGCTCAACGAAGAATATTATTAACGCATCAAACGCGATCATTGAGAAGAACAAGAACCGCGTCCCGAAGACGCTCTTTACAAACGCCACCTCGGGAGAGAGGATCACAATTGCGGGAGCGTACGACGAAGCGGCAGAAGCTGCGTACATCACACAAAAAGTTGATGCGCTTCATCGACAGGGTGTGCCGTATCGCGAGATGGCGGTATTGTATCGGACCAACTTCCAGTCACGTGTACTTGAAGAAGTATTCCTCTACGAGGACATACCGTATCAAGTGCTCGGCACCAAATTCTTCGACCGCAAAGAGGTGAAGGACATACTCGCGTTCCTCCGCGCAGCACTTAACGAAGAGAGTACCGCTGACATCAAACGCATCGTCGACGTGCCACCGCGCGGCATCGGCAAGGTGACACTCCTTCGGATGGTGCAGAACGAAGATCATCTCCTTACACCTGCGACGCGCGCTCGTGTCGAGAAGTTCCGCACACTCCTCAGAGAGATCGGCGAGCACGCACTCAAGAAGAAACCATCAGAGACGATCCGTTTCATACTCACCGCAAGCGGACTCGAGACGCATCTTAAAGTCGGCAAGAAAGAAGAAGACATTGAGCGGCTCGCAAACGTACACGAACTGGTCTCGCTTGCCAGTAAGTACGACTCACTCGCGCCGCAAGAAGGTATCGAGAAACTGCTCGAGGACGCCGCGCTCGCGACCGACCAAGACTCGCTCGCGAAGGATCACGACGCAGTCAAACTGATGACCGTGCATGCGTCGAAGGGATTGGAGTTTGACTACGTGTTCGTCTCCGGGCTCGAAGAGGGACTCTTCCCGCAAGAGCGGGAAGACGACCGCGACTCCGAAGAAGAGCGTCGTTTGTTTTACGTCGCCCTCACTCGCGCACGCACAAAAGTGTTTCTCACGTTCGCTCATATGCGCATGATCTTCGGGTCAAAAGAAGCACACCTACCATCTGAGTTCATAAGTGATATCCCTGAAGAGTACTGCGAGGTCGAGGGCGCTGAAAGTGATACGTACGAGAAGTCTGGCACGACGGAATTCCTCGTGATTGAATAGAGACTATGAGAGCAAAGAAATCACTTGGACAGCATTTTCTCGTCGCACCACAATCCATTATAAAAACGGTCGAGGCGGCGGGTGTTTCACCAACGGACACTATACTTGAGATCGGGCCGGGCGAAGGTGCGCTCACCAAAGAGCTCGTGAAACGGTCGGGGAAGGTGATCGCGGTCGAGAAAGACCTTGAGCTCGCGCGCCGGCTCGAGGAAACATTTACCGAAGAAGTCACGAGCGGGAAGCTTGTTATTGTCCCTGGCGACATACTCGAGATAAACCTCGCTTCGCTCGGACTTCATGACCATGCGTTCATCGTGGTCGCGAATATTCCATACTATATCACCGGTCTTATTTTACGATCACTTCTTGAAAACACAGTCCAGCCGAAAAGTATTGTGTTTATTGTGCAAAAGGAAATTGCGGAGCGTATCGCTCGCGAGAAAAAAGAAAGCATTCTCTCGCTGAGCGTGAAAGCGTATGGCACACCACGTTATGTCGGCACTATAAAAGCCGGCGCATTCCGCCCCGTACCAAGAGTAGACTCGGCGATTCTTGCGATTGAAAATATTTCACGCGACTTTTTTGGAAACAGTACCGAAAGGCGCTTTTTTGAAATAGTGAAAGCGGGTTTTGCGAGCAAACGAAAGTACCTTTTAAATAATTTACAAACACTGACCGAGAAGGAAGCACTCATCAACATATTTAAAAAGATTGACCTTGATGAGAACGTGCGCGCAGAAGACGTGCCGCTAGAGATGTGGAGAGAGCTTACTGAAGAGATCTCTTAGATACCACTTGAACCGACCATTACCATAACCAGTCCAGTAAAGAAGATCGGCGGGTTTATAGAGACAACACAAATACCCGGACCTGCAGCATTCCCCAATACCCATCTACCGGGAGAAGGTGGCCCAAAGAGATATGTCCGTGTTCCCGGTGTCCATATATAAGCGCCTCCAACCGGTGGTCCGACGGTCGCGTGAATAGAACCACCCATACACGGGATGATTGCACCAACCTGACCACCAAATGGTTTGAGCGCGTGTGCGCGAGTTGGCACAAAAAGAAGGGTGAGTGAGAGCACAAAGAGGGAAGCGAGAATAATTATTGATCGCGTATTTAGTGTGTGCGTATACATACAAAAAGTATACACTCTGCGTGATATACTCACTACTATGTATGCACATCTTAAAGGGGTTTCTCTGCTTATTGCCCTGCTTGCACTTGTTTTGAGTAGTATATTTTTGCTTGCAGAAAACACTCAAGAGGGACCTGTTGGAGGACAACTTGAAGATGGGCTCACTGTTTCCGGATCGACAGGGAAACCATCTGGATATGAATCGATCGGCCAACTTCAGATGAACGCAGAGCGTACTTCATACGAACTTAGCCACACAACCCTTTCTGACTTTCTTGAGTCACGCACCAGCAGCACCATGACTCAAGATGAGTATGATACCAAATCCTCTTCGAGCTTTTTTCTAGATGAAGCAGCGGTTGCCTTAAAACGCTACGGCAATAGTGTCGGCACAACAATACAAGACCGCCTCGACTCTGGGCGCGATGAATCTGCGGTGCTTAATTCATTTATCACCAACCCGAAAGACACGACTTCGCGCCAGGCGATGAAACTACTTGCTGATGATTATGCTGCGACTGCCGATTCACTTCTCAGTATTACTCCACCTGAAACCGTTGCCGACATGCACAAAAACCTGATACAAGCATATCTCAGCATCGCCGGCGGCATGAATGCACTTCTCTTAAGTGCGGTATCAGTTGATGATCTTCTTGCCTACAACAACACGCTCACTCCGTTTATCGACGCGTATATGAACCTCGCGCAGACATTCCGCGTCTACGGTATTGTTTTTAATGAAAGCGAACCAGGATTGATATTCAACCTCCCTTTTTAGCGCACCTATTAGCGTTAGACAATTTGTTCACACTCACCAGTGAAAAAGAGTTAGAAACACTGCTATACTAAAGGAGTGGAAGGGCGTTTCGGAAAGAAAAACGTTGTGGCTATTGCCGTTATATGCGGGTTGCTTCTCGTTGGTGCAACATTTATAAAACATCAATTAAAGGAACGTGTTGGAACGACAACCATCACTGTTGGTGATGATTATACGAGCGTTAACACAAACACACTTGCCTCTATTGACTCTGATAATGATGGTTTGAGGGATTGGGAAGAAGTTCTCTTGAAGACTGATCCGAACCTAGCAGACACCGATGGAGATGGCACCTCAGATGGCGACGAAATAGCACAAGATCGCGACCCGCTCATATCCGGACCAAACGACACAAGCACCGGATCGTCACAAGGAATAAGTCGGGAAATGGTTGAATCACTCCCCGATACAGAAAAACTTGCTTTTAAACTATTCGAAGGATATATCGACCTAAAGCAGCGTGGTTATCTCGGTACTTCTATTGAGGAAAATTTTGTCTCGAGTCTTGTTGGAAGCAATGTTGTGCCAATAACTGCACCAATAAACACAGCGGATGATGTGCTTATCTCTCCTGAAGTAACCCCTGAAGCGTATCGCGCTTCGCTTCAGAGTGCTTGGTCGCCACTTTTCAATGTAAAAGAAGATGAGCTTATTACATTCACGCGCATTATTGATAGTGGCGATGAGTCTGGTTTTACAAAGCTCCAGTATGCAAAAGCCCAGTATGAAGCAACAATCACGCTTCTCAAAGGAGTCGCGGTGCCGACTGACGCTGTGTCGATTCATGTTGATATGCTAAACGCATTCAGTTTCTTTGTATCAGTGCTCGATGCTATGGCGAACACAAACAGCGATCCGCTTGCGGCACTTACCGCGATTAGTGGTTACACTGAAGGGGAAGCAAAGATCAAGGCGGCATTGGGGCGATTGAACACATATTTAATCATTAATAGCGTTGATTCATAGGCGTATGCACACATTCACTCACATTAAAAAATCCATTTCTTTCCTTCTTGTCTTGGCACTTGTCGCTCCATTTGGTTTTGGGTTTGTGCCTGAGACTGCATATGCACAAGATGCTGGTGAATTTGGAACAGGAGAGTACAACCCACAGACAGGTACCGGGTCATACGGGTCTGCGGCAGGTGGCATTCTCTCCTGTGTGGGTGGTGGGTATATTGATGCCGCTATCGGTGCTGGTGCGAGCCTCATCGGACTTGTGGTTCCAACAAACGACGCTGCAGTCACCGCAAACACCGGTACGATAAAAAACAAAGACTGTATCCTCGACGGTCTCACCACGGTCATTCGTGAGGTGCTTATCTCGAGCATAACCCGAAGTATTGTAAATTGGATCAATAACGGCTTTGATGGTGAACCAGCATTCGTCTCAGATCTTGAAGGGTTCATGCTTGATGTTGCTGACCAGGTTGTTGGGCGATATATCGAAGGGTCGGAACTCGCATTCCTCTGTAGCCCATTCAAGATTGATGTGAAGATTGCACTCGCACTTGACTACTACTCTTCGGCACGTGATAAAGCAGCGTGTACGCTCACCGGCGCAATTGAAAATGTTCAAGATGCGTTTGATGACTTCTCCAACCAAAGTGCGTGGGATGCGTGGTTCGATCTCACGATTAACCCAAACAACAACGCGCTCGGCTCATTTCTTGGTGCACGGCAGTCGCTCCGTCTTGCGATTGCAGAAGAGCAAAACCGGCAGATCAGTATTCTTAATTGGGGAAACGGTTTTAAGTCATATGAGATCTGTGACCAACCAACAGACGCGCAGGGGAGTGGTGCGCCGGTTATATCGGGCGGGATTGGCAACACACGAATCAACTGCCGCATTGCCACCCCGGGCGTAGTTATTAATGAGCAGTTGAGTAATACACTCGGATCAGGATTCCGCCAACTTGAACTTGCCGATGAGATCAATGAGATCATTGGCGCGCTCCTCGGACAACTCGCACAACAAACACTCGGTGGTCTTCAAGGAGGGCTCCGCGGTCTCAGCTCAAGTAGTTATAGCCGCCCGTCATATGTGGATCAACTCGTCTCGCAATCAGATACCGGGGCTAGAGCAGATTTTAAAAGCTATGCAGTAAGCACTGTTGAAGGGGCAATCGCGACTGAACAGTCATATATCTCAGAGAAACGAGTGTCTCTTGAGCGCTTAAACAACTCTGAATCACTTCTTGAATCGCTTCAGGCCTGTTATACCGGTAAACTAAGCACCACATTCTCACCAACGCTCACCACTGAGGAGCGGCAGACTGCATTGAACGCCATCGCGAGCGCATCTTCAACCATTACTGGAAGTATCACCCCGCTACAAAACCTTATTGAGAGTGAAATACATCAGGCAGAAACCACAATCTCAAAACTTCTTATTATTAAAGAGAACTTACTTGCTGCAAGTTCTCGTACGGGCGTTGAGCGTATTATCGCTGATGAACTTGATCCTCTAGTGAGGGCTGGAGAGATTCGCGACAACCAAGACTTCCTAATCGCACAACAGCAAAAAGAAGACCTGAAGGAAATCACCGACTCAATCAACCAAAGCACCAATACAAAACTTGGCGCATGTGAGTCATTCCCTCAACGCGGAAGTGATATATAAACACCATGAAGAAATTCATATTTATCAACCTTATACTTCTTGCACTCCTTACGCCGGTTTCCTTTAGCAGTGACGTAGTCGACACCCCCGTGCAATTAAACACGGCGTACGCACAAAATACGAGCGCTCCCCCTACAGAGGAGGAGCTGCCGCCTGGCACCCAATATAATAATGATGGTTTCATTGAAAGCAGTTGCAGCTCTCCTGCATGTTGGATTAGGGATGCACTCAACTCGTTCATGGAGACCATTGCGTTCTTGCCGATCTACCTCACGAGCTTCTTCTTGTATGTTGCCGGCGGACTGCTCGACGTTGTAATGGTTGAAACCGTCGTTAAATTAGGGACATACCTCTCAGATATTACCGCCATCACCGAAACATGGGGGGTTTTGCGCGATCTTGCAAATATATTCTTCATATTCGGACTTCTGATCATCGCTATCTCGACGATCCTTGGAGTTGCTAACTACGGCGCAAAGAAGCTCCTTGCGACACTTATACTAGTCGCACTTGTTATTAACTTCAGTCTCTTCTTCACGAAGTTTGTTATCGATGCGTCAAATATTTTTGCACTTCAGTTCTACCAAGGGATTGTTGGGTCACAAGACATATATACCTCCCAAGAGGGCGATTCCCTTACCGGAATCACTGCCAAGTTCATGAATCACTCCGGCATTGGGTCACTCTGGGACAACACAACCATATTAAAAACACTCAACAAGATAAACTATCAAAATGGCGGTATTGGAGTTATGTTCATTTACTCAATTTTCACTGGTATATTCTTCCTGGTGGCCGCGTTCGTATTCTTTTTCGCTGCCGGCATGCTCATTATGCGCGCAGTTGGGTTTATAGGACTCATGATCCTCTCACCAATTGCCTTTGCTGCCTTCGTACTTCCACAAACACAGAAGTGGACGTGGACGTGGTGGAAAAAACTCTGGGAGTACGCGATCTTCGCGCCGGCACTCTTTATCCTCTTTTGGGCAGTGGCAAAGGTCATGCCGGGTGTTACCGCCGCCTTCACTCCAGACGGCGCAGCACTCGCGGGAATACTCGCTGCAGATCCGGGTGGCAGAACAGCCGCCATCAAGATGGTCCTCAACTTCTCCATTCTCACATCACTGATGCTTGGCGCAATTATGGTTGCAAAGAATCTATCAATCGCTGGAGGGAAAGGTGCCTCGCAATTAGCAAGCAAAGCAACCTTCGGCACCATTGGCACCATTGGACGCCACACCTTAGGTCGCGGCTTCCGCTATATTTCCCAGAGTGAGGGGCTTAAAGAAGCTGCATCTCAAGGTGGCGCGCGTGGCTTCGCGGCTCGCCAAGCACTAAAGGCAACACGTGTGGGAGCAGGAGCGAGCTATGATATTCGCGCAACCAGAGCCGCAACTGAGGTAGCAAAGAGTGCAGGGGCAGATCTTGGTAAACCGCAGAAGGGTGGGTACGAAGCCGTCATCAAAAAACAGATTGAAGACCGCAAGAGTTTTGCAAAGACCCTCGGACCCGATGTTGTTACGGAATCAAAACTAAGAGAGTCTCGCGAAGCTGCCCAAAATAAAGCCGAGAAGGAAAAGGAGGTTGTCCTAAAGGAGAAGAGAGCGACACAAGAAAGGATCGGCGCCCTCGGCAGAGAGCGAGAGCGACGCGCAAGGGACGTTGGAGAGTATGCCCCGGAAGTTCAAGATATCGATACGCAGATAAATACCGCAAGCATTGAACTAGAGAACATAGAAACGAAAGTTCGCGCGGCGGAAGAGCGAGAGAAACAAGCAAAGAGTGAGCTAGAAAAAGTCGGGAAGATAGGAAAAGAACGAGCCGAAAGTTACGCAAACGTCCTTGGAACCTCAACTATCGAGCGACTTGGCATAAAGGTTCCGCGCAAGAACCAGGAAGCCACCATCGCAATCCGAAAGGAAAAGAGTAAAAAAGAGAAGCTTGCCGACCTTGCAAAAGAAGTCGCAAAGGAAGAGGACGAGAACGAAGAAAAAGAGGCGAGCCAAAGCGATGAGAAACCAAAAGAATAAGGTAAGAAACGACCATGAACCAAGTACGTAACATAATCAAAGACCAGTATGTGAAGCTCCCGCCCTCAATCCGAGAGTTCGTGCGAAGCACTAAACTCGAAGATAAGATAGACGCGCTGACAAACGCATATGCCCTTTCGTCAGAGGTCGCACAAACAGTCAGCGACGAGACACTACTTGTCATTATGGGGCTATCACCATTCGCCGAACTCAGCGCGAACATCGCAAAAGAGGCGGAGATTCCAGAGGATACAGCCTATACTATTTCAACCGAGATCACTGCAGACCTAATCGTTCCTATTGCCGATGATCTTGCAGACTTTTTGGAAAAAGAGGAGAAGGAGGAACTTCGTGAAGAACTAAGCTCACCACCGACGACTAGGATTGCAGGGAGAGAGAAGGTTGCGATTAAGCCCCCCATTGAGCACACTGAAGAGAGATCAAAAGTGACGAAGGAAAGCGAAGTAGCAACAGTGCGACAGATGCTCAGAGAGAACAGTAAAACGGTCGATATTAAAGATTTCCTTGCCAACCTTAAGTAAGCACTAACTCTAGAATTCCATGAACGATATTAATATACACCAACTCATACGCGATCGTTTCGCCGAGCTTCCGGAAAAGCTCCAGCAGGCGATCACCTCAACTGAGGTTGCAGAGAAGCTCCGTGAGATTGCAACAAAATACCGTCTTCACCTCGACCAAGGACAGATCCTCGAGAATGAGACCTATATGGTGCTCTTAGGCATTGAAGAGGCGGGAAAATACGAGGAGAATATTCGACACGAGCTCAACATACCAAAAGATCAGGCAGAAAAGATTGCGACTGAAGTCGCTCAAGATATCTTCCTCTCTGTTCGCAATGAATTAAAAGCGCGCACAACAGAGGTTGTCGTCTCGGAGGAGGGGTCAATGTCGCCAACCCAAAAGCTCGAGCAAACAGCTTCAATGCCGCCGAAAGAACCCGCAAAAACTCCTATTGCACCCACTATTTCACCAAAGCGGCCTCAAACACAACAACCACAACCGACCGAACAAAAGGAAGAATTCGCTGACGTGGTCACGCGAGGACATAAAGAGATCAAGCTTGAGCCACCAAAAGGGAGTTATGCGGTAGACCCCTATCGAGAACCAGTGGAATAGCCGTCGGTTAGAAGTTGTTGGGTAATCAGTGAATACGCCGCGAGCCTTGCTCGCGGCGTTCGTTAGTAACACCTTGTGACTGATGATTGATAACAGCTGGCAAACATCACTCGTGTATAAACTCGTTTAATTTGTACGCTAAAGAACGTATAATGAGGACATGCGCTACCAAGTACCGCAGTTTATTGAGGTCGAAGATAAGATATTCGGCCCTTTAACACTTAAACAATTCATTTATCTGGCGGGGGGAGCCGGGCTTTCGTTCGTTATTTGGAGTTTGCTCCCAACATACATTGCGCTCGTATTGGTCGGCCCTGTTGTTGCACTCTCTGTTGGTCTCGCTTTCTATAAGGTAAACAACCGACCACTCCTTAACATCCTCGAGTACGCGATAAACTATACACTTGGCAACAAGCTCTATCTTTGGGAAAGCAAGAAAGCGACACCAAAAAAGGAGGCGGTAGCAAAGGAGGCGGGAGGAGCACAGACACTCTCGGTCCCTAATCTCTCCGAAAGCAAATTAAAAGACCTTGCTTGGAGTCTTGATATCAAAGAGACGATTAATCCAGCAACCGGATCACATAACCAGACGAACGTATAACTATGGCGGAACAAAAAACAAAAGCCTCACAAGACTTTGTACCGGTAGAAGAGATCCGCGATGGGATTGTGGTTCTTAAAGACGGGTCATTGCGTAGTGTGTTTATCGCGTCTTCTCTTAACTTTGCGCTCAAGTCTGCCGATGAACAGAATGCGATCCTCTCGCAATTTCAGAATTTTCTCAACTCCCTCGAATTCTCAGTTCAGATATTCGTGCAATCTCGTGAGCTTGATATCCGGCCATATGTTGCGCTACTTGAAGAACAGCTCGAGAACACAGTTGACGATCTTATGCAGATACAGATCCGTGAATACATAGACTTTGTGAAGAGTTTTGTGGATCTCTCAAACATCATGACCAAGAACTTCTTTGTCATTGTCCCATATGCCGCGCCTATTGTGAGTCGGGATGGCGGTGCGTTCTCTAGAGTATTCGGGAAAAAGGACAAAAAAGAAGACGCGCGCAATGTAAGTTTTGAAGAAAGTCGCTCACAACTTGAACAACGCATGGCGGTAGTCGAGCAGGGATTAGTTCGCTCTGGAGTGCGTGTAATCAAGCTTGATACCGAAGAGCTTATTGAACTTTATTATAAAATGTTCAATCCTGGTGAACAGGAGAAGCCTATTGCGTTAAATCAGGGAGTGCAGCGACCATGATGCACGCACCCTGTTAAATCCTTTCAAATCAATTTCTATGTTCTACTATATATATGTACTGCTATCGAAAAAAGACGGCATGTTCTATACGGGTTATAGTACCGATTTGAAAGGACGACTTGAGGCTCACCAGAGCGGTCGTGTAGCATCGACGAAAGACAGGCAACCATGTGAACTCATCTACGCTGAAGCTTGTCTTGATAAAGCTGATGCGCGACATCGTGAGGAGTATTTAAAAACACACCATGGTAAAATGTTCTTACAAAATCGCCTCAAGTCGTATTTAACAGGGTCGAGAGCTTCTAAATTCACTAACATTCATTAAGAATATCTACATGGCATTTCTTGATTTCTTCAGAAAAGAACAAAAAAAAGATGAGACATTCATCCCAATCCTTCCTGAGGAGATTTTTCGCGCAGGTGCACTTGAACTCAAGGATGTGATCGCGCCATCAGCACTCAAGGTTACCCCAAAAGAACTTCATTTAGGAGACAAGATCGCCCGCACGTTCTTTGTTATCTCATACCCACGATTCCTCAATGAAAGCTGGTTCTCACCAATCATCAACCTCGACAAAGTCTTTGATGTTTCGATCCAGATTCACCCAACCGACACAGCTGCGGTGCTCCGGAAATTTCAGAAGAAAGTCGCTGAAATTCAGAGTCAGATCTCAATACGTGAAGAGAAGGGGCTGGTCCGCGACCCAAAGCTCGATACCGCGTATGGTGACCTTGAAGCACTCCGTGACCAACTCCAACAAGCGCAGGAGAAGATCTTTGATGTTGGTCTCTACATCACCATCTACGGCGACTCAACAGATGAGCTCGATAAAGTAGAGTCGGAGATCAAGTCGATGCTTGAGTCGAAGCTCGTCTACCTCAAGCCGGCTCTTTTTCAGCAAGAACAAGGCTTTCGAAGCGTCTTCCCCGACGCAACCGATGAGCTTAATGTTCATTCAAAGCTCAACTCGTCACCGCTCTCCAGTATTTTCCCGTTCATCTCTTTTGATCTCACCTCTGATCGTGGCATACTCCACGGCATCAACCGCCACAACTCAAGCTTAGTGCTCTTTGATCGGTTCTCACTTGAGAACTACAACTCAGTGATGTTCGCGAAGTCTGGTGCAGGAAAATCCTACGCCATAAAACTTGAGATACTACGCACACTTATGTTTGATACTGAGGTAATCGTGATTGACCCTGAGCGTGAGTACGAATACATGGCAGAGGCGACTGGTGGGCGCTACTTCAATATATCGCTTTCTTCAGAGCACCACATCAACCCATTTGACTTGCCAATACCGCGCGAGGATGAGAATCCCGCTGACATCATTCGTTCCCAGATCATCAATCTTGTTGGGCTCTTCCGCATCATGCTCGGTGGTCTCACTCCTGAGGAGGATGCGATTATTGATCACGCAATTACGGAAACGTACGCGCTTAAAGACATTACCCCGCAATCAGACTTCTCGCACATCGAGCCACCGCTTCTCTCCGACTTTGAACTCGTACTTGCCGGCATGGAGGGAAGTGAGTCTCTTGTACAGCGCCTTCATAAATACACGCGCGGCACGTGGTCAGGATTTATTAATCGACCAACCAATGTTGATATCAATAAGAAGTTTGTAGTCTTTTCAGTTCGTGATATGGAAGACGACTTGAAGCCGGTTGCCATGTATATCATCACGCACTTTATCTGGAACATGGTCCGTAAACAACTTAAAAAACGCCTTCTGGTTATTGATGAGGCGTGGTGGATGATGAAGTCGGAAGACACCGCATCATTCCTCTTTGGTATCGCGAAGCGTGGTCGAAAATACTTCCTTGGACTTGCTACTATCACCCAAGACGTGTCTGACTTCCTCGATTCGCCCTATGGCGCACCTATGATCAGCAACTCATCCATTCAGCTGCTTATGAAACAATCGCCAACTTCGGTCGATAAGGTGCAGGAGGTGTTTAAGCTCAGCGACGAAGAGAAGTATTTGCTTCTTGAGTCTGATGTGGGAGAGGGGATCTTCTTCGCCGGGTTAAAACATGTGGCAATCAAAGTTGTCGCGAGCTACACTGAAGACCAGATCATCACCTCGGATCCGTCGCAAATCCTTGCTATGAAGAAGAACAAGGCGCGAATCCGAGGGATAGGGGAGGATTCAACAACCAGCACCTAGGCTATGGATACAAACGCTGAGTTTAAACCGCGGATATCTAACACTCTTGCTTTGGTCTTGGTCTTATCGGCGATTATTACCGACCTAATACAAGGGGCTCTCACACTCATAGGGTTTGTGGTTTTAGGCGCAATACTTAATACACTAGTGTCGTTCTTCGCGATGTGTTTTTTTGGTATAGTATTAGCAGTGAATGGTGTTTCATTCTTATCGACACGAAAGATTGCGCTCGCAGGTGTGACGATTGTGACAGAGGTGCTCCCAATTCTAAACAATATTCCTTCGTGGACACTTTCTATGATTGCTCTTGTTGTTATGGTGCGAAAGGAGGATCAAGAACAGTTCAATATCTCTCAAAGGTCTGTAAAAAACAAACCTGCACGATCAAATCGTAATGAAAATACCCTCTAAACGTATGCTTACTACTCTTTTTGAAAAAAAACTCCTTCTTACGCTCGGTATTTTTTTGTCTATGTTTGTGTTTCCACACCCAACAAGCGCGCAGATCGTTCCTGAGCTCAATAATGTGCTTGTGCCCTCGGTGATGCCGCGAAACCCTGGAGCGAACCAAGATGTTTCCATATTAGTGAAAAGCTACTCGATCGACCTTAATGTGGCGACCTTGTCATGGTTTATAAATGACACACTCGCACTTCAAGGTGTTGGACAAACCTCTTTTACATTCACCACTGGTGGACTCGGCAGCATCTCAACAATAACCATTGTGGCTGAGGACACATCACGTGTCTACACACAGGAACTCATTATAAGACCAGCAAAACTCGACCTCTTGTGGCAGGCGCAAACGCACACCCCAGCGTTCTATCAAGGACGGAAGCTCCCCTCAATCGGCAGCTTGATCGCGATTGAAGCAGTGCCACTTTTTATAAATGATATTGGCGCTCGTATTCCTGACGACGAACTTGTCTACACTTGGTATGTTGATGGGAGTATTGTTGAGCGTATCTCAGGGAAAGGGAAGCGTGCCGCACGCGTTTCTCAAGCAAGGCCTCGTAAAAGTATTAACGTTGAAGTGCAAGCAGAGACTCTTGATGGGCTTTTGGTGAGAAATACGAGCATCAACATACCTATCGTCTCTCCGGAAATCATTGTGTATGAAAACAACCCACTCCTCGGACAACTCTACAACCAAGCTGTATCGGGAACTTACAACCTGGCCACAACAGAAACAAAATTTGTTGCCTCTCCGTTCTTTATGTCATTAAGTGATCGAAATGCTTCACATATCACCTACGCCTGGCAACTCGATAAAAAACCCGTCTCACTTGGGGATGACCGTGGGAGCATTACTGTGCGACAATCTGGTGAAGAAGCGGGGAGAGCAAACATCACCGTTTCTGTAGAAAACACACGCGATATTTTCCAAAAAGCA
This sequence comes from Candidatus Paceibacterota bacterium, assembly GCA_026195275.1. NCBI lineage: Bacteria > Bacillati > Minisyncoccota > Minisyncoccota bacterium. Next base: position 25,680 of record JAPHQU010000008.1, on the reverse strand, counting down.
GCCGCGTCATTCTCTTTACTCTTTGGTGTCGCTTCATCAGGATCTAGTTTTTAGATATGAAACACTTACAAAACAAAAAAATATATGTTTATGGAGCTAGTCTGGGGCTACTCATACTCCTTCCTGTTCTCGCCTACGCACAGCAAGAAACCTTTATCCCACTGACACCACTTCCGGGGGTTACAAGCAGTATGTCATTTGGTGATTTTCTCAACACTGTATTCCGTATTGGTTTGGCAATCGCCGCAACACTCGCTGTTGTCATGATAACCATTGGTGGTATTGAGTACATGACCTCTGAGGCCGTCTATGGAAAAACAGAGGGGAAGGAGCGTATCACTAACGCAGTTCTTGGACTACTTCTCGCACTCCTTATCTGGGTAATCCTCTACACTATCAATCCAAATTTGATCAATTTTGATATCAATGTTACCCCATCGGGAAGCACTTCTTCACAAAACCTTGAATCAAAGACAAGTAAGGGTGGTGTTGGTCTGTGGGAATTTGAAGGCGTCACCTCAAGTGGTACTAGTGTAGATCAAGAGCCGGCAAGTGAGTTTGGAACTGGTTCCGGTGTTGGTAATCAATAATATGGTATGAAAAAACGAACCAAGATTCTACTCATCATCATTATAGTCTTCTCACTTTCTCTTGGAGTGCTTTTCTTCGCGTATCAGCACTATCTGAAAGATACTTTTGATTTTCCAATGGGTATGGGTGTTGATGGGAAAGGTGGTGGTGGACTTTTCCCCACATCAGGCACATCAAGTGGAGATGCTCGAGACACTCTAGATGCACCAGCTGATGAGGATGTCTATATACCAACATTGCGACAGATCTCAAGAGTTCCGAGTGTACGGGGTATCATACTTACCGAGGAGACAGAGACCCGGATACGCTACATTGAGCGTGCTACCGGGCATATCTATGAGGTGGGGGCGAACTCACTCCAAGAAGAACGCCTTTCAAACACAACCATCCCTCGTATTCAAGAAGTAGTTTGGAGTCCAGAGGGAGATGCGGTAATCCTCCGCTACCTCGATGAAAATGAAACTTTGCGGAGTTTTTACGGGGAAATAATCAAAGAGGATAATGAACTCGATGGATGGTTTTTAACAAATAATATTATCGGCCTTTCAGTACATCCAGACGGTGACCTGTTCTACCTACAACAGACAAGTCAACAAGTCGATGGATTCTTATCAAATTTTGATGGAACCAACAGTAGGTTGCTCTTCTCTTCCACAGTATACGACTGGACGCCACATTGGTTCGGTGACGACATAACACTAACCTCAAAGGCTTCTCGCAGTGTGGTTGGTCATACCTATCGACTCAGATCAGGAAGTCTCACTGAAATTATTTCTGGTGAAGGGTTGGTTGCTACCCCAAACCAAAAGGGCACAACACTCCTTATATCCAAAAGTGGGGACGCCGGGACAGAGCTCGCCATCTACAATACACGCACTGAGGATCTTTCCATACTTCCTTTCAGAACTCTTGCCGAAAAATGTGCGTGGGCGAATGACACGAAACTTTACTGCGGATCCCCATATTCACTCGATCGGAGCGCTTCTTATCCTGACGATTGGTATAAAGGCATTGTGTCATTCTCTGATGATATTTGGGTCTTTGACACCGAAACATCTCGAGCACAATTGATCTATGACGCCGAGGAAGCAGGGTATGATCTTGATGTCATCAACATATCTGTTGATCCGGAAGAACAGCTACTCATCTTTACAAACAAAAAAGATTCCACACTCTGGGCGCTCTCTTTGAAATAGTCTTTATGGAAACAAAAAACAGCCTGCATGGGCTGTTTTTTGTTTTTACTCGTTGTTGTTTCTAGAGTCTAGCTCTTTATCTCGTTTTTTTCCATCATACGACGACGAACGAATATCTCCTGTCCTATCATAAAGAGGTTGCTTGTGCTCCAATAGATCGCTACTGCGGCAGAAATACTGTAGGCGATAACCCCAACAACAATTGGCATAACATACCGCATTTGAAGATGCATACTCTTTGCGAGATCGTTTTTAAATGATGGTTCTCCATTATTTTCCTGCGGCTTAGGGAACGAGAGTTTTGTGTATATATATTGTGTCACCCCCGCAAGAAGCGCAAACAAAATACTCTTACCCGCAACATCAATAAAGCCCAGGAAGTGCATATTAACAACGATTGGTATATCAACAAAAGAGTAGAGGAGCTCTGTCTTTATATTTGGCAAACCACCACGGAAGAAAACCCAATAGAGACCGAATATAACTGGTATTTGGACGATTAGTGGAAGAATTATTGAAAATGGGTTGATTTTTTTTTCTTTATAGAGATCCATTGTTTTGCGCGCCTGTTCTTGTTTGTCTTCTTTATATTTCTCACGAATATCCTCAAGATCTGGCTTGATTGAATTCATAAGGATCTGCGAACGTATCCCACTTTGCGCTACAGGGAGCAGTATGAGTTTTACTGTAATAGTGAGGAGAATCACCGCAATTCCAACATCAGCATAGGGAACAATATCAATGAAAAAAACAAGACCGTTGTAAAGCGGCGCATACACAAAATTGTGAAAAAAAGCTGAAAACATGGGCTTATTCTACCCCACAAGAGTGCCGACAACAACTATTTCAATGCCTTCTTTGTAAGCTCTTGCAACTCAGCTCTCAGGTCATCGAATGACACCTCGCCAACACCCTTCTTTGCGAAGACAATAGCTTGAATTGGGGGGTGTATTTCTTTAAAAATCGCGCGGATGCGTCGTTTTAATCGATTTCTTGACACCGCTGAGGATACGACCTTCTTTGAGACAACAACACGAACCGGCGCTTCTCCTCCTAAAAGAAACTTGAGGGAGAGGTGTGGAGAGTGGTGCAGGCTTCCACCCCTCATTACTGAAGTGAAAAATTCTTTTGTTTCTTCTTTCATAAGACAAAGTATACCAAAAAACGACCTGAGAAGGTCGATTTTGGCTTATTAGAGCGGTTTTACCTGATTGGCGGTCTAAACAGCGAGTTGTTTGCGCCCCTTTTGACGACGACGTTTGAGCACGTTACGCCCTCCCGCTGTCTTGGTGCGCGACAAAAAGCCATGTGCTCGCTGGCGCTTTCGTTTTTTAGGATTGTATGTCTGTGACATAGTTGTGTAAATATACGCTAAAAACCTTCTGATTTCAAGTGATTCTCCAGTCTTCAACCACATAGAGTGTACTGGGCACCTTTATACACAGTTTATTAACATAGTTGATCACACTCCGCAAGTTTTACCATCGTTGGTATATCTATATAATGAATAGCACTTTCACAAGAAACTATTATTAAGCATGATTAAGAATACCGACACAAAGCAACTCTGGGAAAACACTCTTGTTGATATTGAGTTATCAATCTCTAAGGCAAATTTTAGCACTTGGTTCAAAAACACAGGGATTCAGAAAATTGATGGGGGGGTGGTCTATCTTGGAGTCCCGAACCAGTTTGTCAAAGACTGGCTCACAAACAAATACCATACATTTATATTAAAGATCTTACGCACACTTGAACCAGGTGTTCGTGGTCTCGAGTACATCATCTCCAAAGATCAAAAAAACAACAACAAAAAAGCAGTGGGAGCAAAAAAACAAAACGATATGTTTGGAGTAAATGAACTTCCGCTTGATAACTTCTATATAAACAAAAACGACAACCTTAACCCACGCTACACGTTTGAGACCTTTATTGTCGGACCATTCAATCAACTCGCGCACGCAGCAGCACAGGTGATCACCCAAAAACCGGGAATAGTGTATAACCCACTTTTTATCTATGGATCAACCGGGCATGGAAAAACACACCTTATTCAGTCTGTGGGGAACCAACTAAAGAAGATAAATTCCAATAAAAAAGTATTTTATGTCACCTCTGAGCGTTTTGCGGTTGATTATCTCAACTCAGTCCAGGAAGGGAAAGCAAATTCATTTAAAGAGAAGTACCGCCAATATGATGTCCTTATTATGGACGACATTCAATTTCTTTCAGATAAAGAAAAGACCCAAGAAGAACTCTTCCATCTGTTCAACGCACTCTATGACAACAATAAGCAAATAATCTTCTCTTCGGACAAACATCCGAATTACATTCCTGGTCTTGAAGACCGTCTAAAATCAAGGTTTAACGCCGGTATGATTGTTGATATACCAGAGCCTGACCACGAGTCTCGTATCGCTATATTGAAAGCAAAATCCGCACTCAACAACTTTATTCTTCCGGATGATCTTGTTGAATACATCTCAAATGAAGTACGGGGAAACATTCGAGAACTCGAAGGTCTCCTTAATTCAATTATTTTCCAATCTCAAGTAAAAGGTAGGGTACCAAACCAAAATGAAATACGATCAATTATAAAAAACAACTCTAAACCAAAAAAATCAGTATCAACAAAAGATGTAATTAAAAAAATAGCTGATTTTTATGAAATAGAAGAAGGGAGTATTTATGAAAAAACACGTAAAAAAGAAATCGTAAAACCACGACAGTTGATTATGTACATTTTACGTGAGGATTTTGGTGTTTCATATCCAAGTATTGGTGAGAAACTTGGTGGTCGAGACCACACTACTGTTATTCATTCTTGTGAAAAAATTAAAAACTCAATCAAGACTGATTCAGTCTTGAGCCAAGAGATAGATCAGATACGCGCACTTTTATAATGTGGATAGTGTCTGTGTATAGTGTTTATCTTTTGTGTATAAAACTAGAGTAACTAACATGAAAACGAAAATATTATTTTTAAAAACAGATAACATACTCAAGTTATACACAAATTGTATATATTATTTAGAGAATAATATATACAAAAAAAGCCTTATATATGACTTTTCAACATATACACACCACTAATAGTAATAATACATAATATATAAAAACATGAAGATCGAATGTGAAAAAAAAGATTTACTGAACGCACTCTCTGTTACTGAGAAGATTGCGGGAACAAATCCAACACTTCCAGTGCTCGGATGTGTCCTCCTTGTTGTTAAAGAAAATACACTCACTGTTCGATCAACAAATCTTGAATTAGGTGTTGAATCGGTTTTGCCAGTGAATTCTGAAGAAGATGGTGTTATTGCGGTACCAAGTGCGGTTTTTTACAACACAATACAAAATACATTTGACTCAAAAATAACACTCCAAACAAAAGGTGACACGGTTGTTATTTCAACAAAACACAGTACCACCACATTAAACACACAACCAAATGAAGATTTTCCATCACTACCAGTCATTGACAGTAGTGTTGGGTGTACAATAAAAACAGATGAGTTAATACGTGGCATCCAATCAGTTGTATACAGTGCATCACACTCAACAATTAAACCGGAATTATCAAGTGTATACATCTATGAAAACGACAAGAAAATAAATTTTGTCGCGACTGACTCGTTTCGACTTGCTGAAAAGGTTATACAAATAAAACAAAAAAACTCTCTTTCACAATCTTTTTTATTACCATTACGTAATGCGGTTGAGATAGTTCGTATTTTAAATCAGATTGGTGATACTGATGTTGTTTTAAAAATAACAGATAACCAAATCTCTTTTGAGGTGGACAATATATACATAACCTCACGGGTGATTGACGGTGTATTTCCAGACTACAAACAAATAATTCCCAAAGACTATGTGACTGAAGTTGTTGTATTAAAACAAGATCTATTAAATACATTTAAAAAAATAAATATATTTTCAGATAGATTCGGACAAGTATCTATTGCAGTAGAACCAAAAAAGAAACTGTTTACCGTAAGTGCACACAACTCATCTGTTGGTGAGACAAACGATAGTATTGACGCTGTAATAAAAGGGGAGAGTATTGATATGCGGTTTAATTATCGTTATATATATGACTGTCTTTCTTCTATTCATTCAGATAGTATAACGTTACTTTTTACAGGTATAGGGAAGCCGCTTATAATCAAAGGTGTTTCTGATGAGTCATTCCTCTATCTTGTTATGCCGATGAACAAATAGAACGTATATAAAACACAAAACATGAAAGGTATCGCTGATTTTTTTGAAAAGTTTTCAAGTTTAAAACCAACATCACGCATCATCAAGAAAACAGCTTTCGCTGTTCTCACCGAGATGAATATACCTGTTTTAGAAGAAGAGATTGTATACCACAATAATGTGATTTATATAAAAACAAATACAACTATAAAGAACGAGATATTTTTATCAAAAGAAAATGTGTGTTCAAAGATAAACAAGAGTCTTGGGTTAGATCAAGTAAAAGATATTCGATAATTTTTCGAGTCTAAAAAGATAGTAGCAGGTCCGTTTCAACGCTGTTCTTATTGAATACAGAATCATACACAACCGCTTTGAGAGTATTTTCCCTTTGAATATTTTGAATAGTGTGTGGTGAGAATGTTAACGAGAAGGGCGATTGTGAAGAAGATCCGATAAACGCTCCATTAAGGAAGTAGTCAACTTTTTGAATAGGGAATACACTGGTATATGACACCTCCACTAATATTTGATCAGTGACTGAGTATGCCACAGTGGGATTGATCGAAGTAAAGGTTGTGTGTGGTTGGTTTTGTGGTGTGTGTATAGTGTCAACTTCTGTTGGTTTTTCTCCGCCCTCGATAATATTCTTTTCTTCAACCCACTTTCTGATAGGGTATTCCCAAAGGTTAAATTGAGGGTCTTTTTGAGGAGTGGTTGGTAGAGGCCCGTTTGGATTATTTTTCTCTACCCAATAAAGTATCGAGTGAACATTGGTGAGGACACGAGCCGCTCGTGTTTCAGACGGGGTGAACTCAGTTGCGAGTTTTCCTGATACAGTATCGACGATATACTGCTCACTTCCTTGCCACTCCCCCTTTAGCACCGGTTTAACCTCCTCACCATACTCAAGAATTGGTTTTTTGAAATCTTTTTGGGGTTGAGTTTTAAGTGCCTCACGCATGAATTCGTTCCAGAGCGGTGCGATAATGAAACCGGCGACTTTCTTCTCCATGGGGCTGTTATTGTTATTCCCTGCCCACGCGCCAACAGCAATCATTGGAGTATAACCAACAATCCATGCGTCGCGATAATCGTTGGTGGTTCCTGTTTTTGACGCAACAGTATGGTTTTCGAAATAGAGGTATGAGCGCTCTCCAAAAGCGGGTGCGCGAGCATTGTTATCTGAAAGAATGTCGGATACCTCTCGCGCAACTTGTGGTTCAAGTACTTGCGCAGGACGTGACACGAAACTCTCCACAATATTCCCATCACCATCTTCTATACGCAGCACCCCGGTGATTGAGTTTTTCATACCGTCATTTGCAAAGACGCTATATGCTCCAGTTATTTCAAGGAGTGTAACTTCACCACCACCAAGGACGAGTGTGAGACCATAACGATTCACGTCAGTAAGTGTGGTGATACCAAGATCGCGCGCAGTATTTAGCGAGTCGGTGAGTCCCGCAAGATACAATGCTTTGATTGCGGGGATGTTGATTGATTGTGCGAGTGCGTTTCTAAGTGTTACCGGCCCACGAAACACATTGTCGTAGTTCCCGGGTGAGTAACACTCACCTTCAGTTTCAAGGAAGTCAGGCTCGCATGAGCTCGCAAACTGTGTCTTAAGGTCAAAAACAACCGTCTCAGGAGTGTATCCTTTTTTAAATGCGGTTGCATATATGAAGGGTTTAAATGCTGAACCTGGTTGTCTTTTTGCGAGCGTAACATTAAAGTTCCCATCGATCTCCTCATCAAAATAATTACGTGAACCAACCATAGTAAGTATTTGCCCAGTCCCCGGGTCGACGGCAACAAGTGAAGCATTTTCTGCATTGAATTTCTCAACATTCTCAAGTGCGTAGCGCTCAACAATTTCCTCAGCTTTCTCTTGGAGTTCGTAGTTGAGCGTGGTGATAACTTTAAAACCGCGCTCATCAACTGCACGCTTCCCATACTTCTCTTCAAGACGTTCTTGGATATAGAATACAAAATGCGGTGCTTTTATGCCGGTGTCTGTGCGTGGTTTGAAATCAACCACCTCTTCTTTTGCTGATTCGTATTCAAGTGAAGATATAAAATTATTTTCAAGCATCTTCGCGAGTACAAGGTTTTTTCTGTCTTCAAGTTTATCTCGATTGTTTCCATAAGGTGAGTAGTATGTCGGCGCTTGAGGAAGTGCGGCGACATAAGCCGCCTCGGCAATTGAGACATCAGCTGCTGATTTTCCAAAGAAAGCTTGGCTCGCTTCTTCAACACCATAGAGGTTTCCACCATATGGTGATTCATTCAAATAGATTCCAAGAATCTCTTCTTTGTTGAGCGTCTTTTCAATTTTAACCGCAAGGACCCATTCTTTAAGTTTTCGTGAAATCCTTCGTTCGCTGGTAAGTAGGGAGTTTTTGACCACTTGTTGTGTAATGGTTGATCCTCCTTGAACACCTTTACCACGAAGCGGTTGGATGAAAACAGCGCGGAGGGTTGCAAGCGGGCGGATACCGCTATGGTCGTAGAATTCAGTGTCCTCAATAGCAACAGTGGCGTTTTTGATATTTCGTGAAATATCTTCAAAAGGAATAATTGTTCGTCTCACATCTTCATGAAGGTCATATAAAAGGACTTCACCGGTGCGGTCGTAGATCTTTGTTGATTGGGCAACTTTGCGTTGCTCAAAAGACTCAAGATCAGGAATCTCAAGTGTTGCCGCCCAGAGGATAAAAATACCCGAGCATACGAAACCTATTGCGACCGTCAGTCCAAGGACCTCATAGAGAGAATAAGGGTTTTTCGTGCGCTTCATATGATTTGATAGTACCTATAGTAGCACAGAAAGGCTCTGGAATGAGAGTGTCGTTTCGTGCTACAGTTAGCGGTATACGACTATGTGGCCGCTTCAAAAAAAGATCAATACAGACCCGAAAAAGATCAATGAGATTTTATCGCGTGGTGTATCAAACGTTGTAGATAAAGAGCATCTACAAGCGCAGCTTCTCTCAGGCAAAAGGCTTCGCATTAAGCTTGGTATTGACCCAACAAGCCCAAATATTCACCTTGGTCGTGCGGTCTTGTTGTTGAAACTCAAAGATTTTCAAGACCTTGGACATAAGGTGATTTTGCTTATTGGAGACACAACAGGTGTGATTGGAGACACATCAGATAAGACGAGTGAACGTCCTCTCTTGAGTAGAGAGGAAGTAAAAAAGAATGCACAGACCTATTTTTCACAGATTGGTAAGGTTGTTAACCTTAAAGATGCCGAGCAGCGCCGGAACTCAGAGTGGTTGCTTAAGCTTGGCTATAACGATATTGGGGAGCACGCCGACCAATTCTCACTCGCTGATTTTATTGCACGTGAAAATATAAAAAAACGCCTCGATGAAGGGAAGCGTGTCTCACTTCGTGAAATGCTCTACCCGCTGATGCAGGGGTATGATTCAGTGGCACTGCGCGCTGATGTTGAACTTGGAGGCAATGATCAATGGTTTAATCTTTTAGCTGGACGTAAGCTCCAAGAGCGCTTTGGGCAGGAGCCGCAAGACATTCTTACTACCAACCTTATCCTTGGAACCGACGGGCGCAAAATGAGCTCGAGTTGGGGGAATACCATCAACCTTCTTGATGTTCCTGAAGATATGTACGGCAAGATTATGAGTATTCCTGACGAGCTCATTGAATCATATCTCGTCCATTGTACACGCGTCCCCATGGCTCGTGTGGAGGAAATAAAGGAAGCGATGTTAAAGGGTGAGAACCCACGTGATTTCAAGATGGAGCTTGCACATGCAATCGTCGCACTCTACCACGGAGAAGATGCAGCAAAAAGTGCCGAGGAGAGTTTTGTAAATGTCTTCCAAAAGAAAGAGGTTGGGGAGATAGATGTGGTCAAAGTATCTCCTGGAGTAAATAAAGAAGTACTCAAAGATGCACTTATAGATATAGGATTGGTGAAGTCAGGAAATGAATTCAATCGACTTATTAAAGATGGAGCAATCACGCGTACTGACACAGGAGAGAAGATCGACCCGGATGCGCCAATAAAAGACGGGACATACAAAATAGGGAAGCGCCGGTTCGTAGCTGTTAATGTAAAAAACTAAGGCTCTTCACATAAAAACAAAAACACCCCGTGGGGTGTTTTTGTTTTTATGTGAAGAGATGATTACATCTCGTCGTCCATGTCCGTGTCATCTGACACGCCCATATCTTCATCGTCCATGTCCATGTCCGCATCATCGTCCATGTCCATGTCATCCGACATCATCTCATCGTCGAAATAGATCATATAGCATCGATTATTGCTTGCCTCTAACCGACCAATAACTCATATCTCGCGCGTACGCAAAAATATGACCCCCTATTTTTACCAAAAACAACCTCTTTTTCAAGAGCTGAGAAATCCTTTTGTGGATAAAGTGTGAATATCCAAAATGTACTTATTTTATGCGCTCCGTTGCGATACAGGTAAGAGCAATCGCAATCGCATCGTACTCATCGTCAAGCATATACTCCTTCTTAATGTCGATAAGGTGATGGGTCATCTTAGCAATCTGCGACTTGTCGCTTTTTCCGTGTCCGGTGACGGCGCTTTTTATCTGGAGTGGTGTGTATTCAAATTGGCGAAGCTTGTATTTTTCTGAAAGATAGCGCGATACGCCGCGCACCTCAGCAACATAGAGAGCCGTCGTCTTGTTTGAGCTGAAGTAGAGCTTTTCTGTCGCAAACACCTCCGGTGTGTACTCTTGTATCAAGCGCTCGATCTCTTCTCCAATCATATGAAGACGTTTCTCAAAAGAATCTTTCGAGTTTGTGCGGAAACAGTCCGAGTAAAGTAGAGTATCTTTATTTTGTGTCGCTGTTTCAATAATCGCAATACCTAATCGTTCATACCCGGGGTCTGTTGCAAGGATGCGCATATGTGAGATCTAGTCGAGAGCGTCAGCTGTCGTGTAAATGTCCTGCACATCGTCTTGCTCCTCGAGTGATTCAATAAGCGAAGCAAGTTTTGCCCCGTCTACATCTGAGAGCTCTACCGGGCTACTTGGAGTGTACCCTTCAGTGGTCTTGGTAAAAGCCCAAGCTGCTGAACCCGGGGTGCCGAGCTGGTAGCCGGCTTTTGAGAGAATGTGTCGTATCTCCGGCGCAGTGCGATTGTTGTTATCGGTCACCGCGGTGATAAGAATAGCAGTACCACCCGGTCCAAATGTTTCAAAAATCACTTCTTCAAATGCGGCGCCTCCTGACCCGCTTCCTTTAGCCACCGCACGTTCAATATTTTCCTTTGGCATCGAGTCTTTCTTCGCGCGTTCAATAGCAGCCACGAGTCCAGGGGAGGTAATATCGCCTCCTGCTTTGCGTGATTCCATTACAATGAGACTCGCGTGCTTACCAAAGATCTTGCTCTTCTGGGCGTCAGTTGCTGCTTTTTTATGTTTGATCTTAGACCATTTGTTATGTCCGGCCATGTGATTAGAGGTTAGAAGATTTAAAGTGTGAAATAGCCTTTGTGGCGTTATTGTAGCAAAGACGGTGTGTCTACAACAGAGTATTGTTCTGTATCGGCGGTGTTTTACCAAAGTGTTCATATGCGCGCTCGGTCACCACACGCCCACGAGGGGTGCGCTCAAGGAGTCCGAGCTGGATAAGGTACGGTTCGTGCACCTCTTCGATTGTTCCTTGTTCTTCAGATGTCGCCGCGGCGATAGTACCGAGTCCGACAGGACCACCGTTAAACTTAGAGATAATGGTTAAGAGCAGGTCTCGGTCTGCCTGAGTGAGCCCAAGCTCGTCTATCTCTAAGAGTGAGAGTGCTTCGTCAACCAATTCTTTATTGAGTTCTGTTTTATTTATCTGTGCGAGGTCGCGACAGCGCTTAAGAAGGAAGTTTGCAGTTCGCGGTGTTGAGCGGCTGCGTTTTGCGATCTCGCTGATACCTTTATTGTCCACCAGTACTTCAAGTAGGCTAGCTGAGCGGTTCAAGATTTTCTCGACCTCCTCTTGTGTGTAGTAGTTAAGTCTGAATGTCCCACCAGAGAAGCGCGAGCGAAGCGGGGAAGAGAGGAGAGAAATACGTGTTGTTGCGGCAATAAGTGTAAATGGCGGAAGTTCGAGTTGAATAGTGCGCGCAGAGGGTCCTTTGCCAATGATGATATCGAGTGCACCGGATTCCATAGCAGGGTAGAGCACTTCCTCGATAGTTTTGTTGAGGCGGTGGATTTCATCAATAAAGAGCACATCGCCGGGGGATAGGTTGGTGAGAATAGACGCAAGGTCACCCACGCGCTCAATTGCGGGGCCTGAGGTCACCTTCATTTGTGCACCCATCTCGCGGGCGATAAGGTGTGCGAGCGTCGTTTTTCCGAGCCCCGGGGGCCCATAAAAGAGGATATGCTCAGGCGGATGTTTACGTTCACGTGCTGCGGTGAGTAAAATATGCAAATTTTTCTTTATCGGTTCTTGCCCGATGTACTCACTCCATATATGTGGGCGAAGTGTCTGGTCTAGAAATGCACGATCTCCATTCTCAGCGGGTTCTGTGTGGGGGGTTGACATAGGCATTCTTTTATGTTAGCATGAGTGCATAACCATACAAATGGTCGTTCCTTAGAAATCCTCGTTATAAACCTCTAAACAATTAAGCCACGCGCTTTGAGATATGGTTGAGGACGTAATGGTCCTGCTCTTTTGAGCAGAGCGCTGCTACTATCCTTAAACTAATAGCTGGCTTTGGTTCCCACTAAAGCATTGTTTAGAGGTTTATGACTGGGATTTTTTGTTTTCCCAAAAGGGTGCTTATGCATCCTCCCTACTTCCTACAGTAGCACCATTTTCCTCTAAATCAATAACTCGTTTTAATTCTGAAAGAGAAGTAACTCCTTGTAAAGCCTTAATAACCCCGTCTTGTGCCATAGTGAGGAGCCCTTGTTTTGTTGCGGCTTGTGCGATTTCTCGCTCACTCGGACTCTCTTTGATGAGACGCTCTATTTCTTCATCAACAACGATCGCCTCGAATATACCGACGCGCCCACCATACGCTTCTGGTGAATCAGTGGTTGGTTCATAGACTGTAGTCGTATTCTCAGGTATGAGACTCTTATCAACAATTGAGTCAAGAATTCGATCGATATGTTTTTTATCCTCTCCGGTAAGCGGTACTTCTTTTTTGTAATCATCTTTAAGGCGTCTCACGAGACGTTGTGCCATCGTGACATTGATCGCGGAGCCCATAATCTTTGGATTAACTCCAAGATCAATAAGTCGTGGGAAAGTACCAGCGGCGGTATTGGTGTGGAGAGTTGAAAAGACGAGATGTCCGGTAAGCGCGGCGTTTATTGCAACACTGGCCACTTCACTGTCGCGGATCTCACCAACCATAATGATGTCGGGGTCTTGGCGGAGTGCTGAACGAAGACCTGATGCAAATGTGTACTTCTCGCCAGCGGTCTGTGTTTGGGTGATGCCGGGAAGATGGTACTCAATCGGGTTTTCGATGGTGATTACCTTAATGCCGGGCTGTTGCACTTCTTTGAGAAATGCGTAGAGGGTTGTTGTTTTACCGGACCCGGTTGGACCGGTGTTTAATACCATACCGTTTGGGCGGTCAATCTCGTGCACAAGGACTTCCATAAGATTCTTGGGGATACCAAGCTCTTCGAAAGAGAGCGCAATCGTGCGCGGGTCAAGCACGCGAAGTACGATTGATTCACCATATGCACCGGGAAGTATCGACGAACGAATCTCAATATCTGTAGCGCTGATCTCCACACTGAATCGCCCGTCTTGAGCGGCATTCTTCACATTAAGTTTCAACCCAGAGAGAAGCTTGATGCGTGACGCGAGGAGGTGATAGGTTGCTTCATCAAAAGTGAGAATATCGGTAAGCACCCCGTCGAGGCGGTAGCGGAGGCGTATGTTTTCTTCTTCCGGTTCAATATGGATATCTGACGCTTTCAATGCGAGGGAACCTGCGAGAATCGTCTCAAGGATGCGTGAGATGCGGTATGCTTTTTTCATCTCAAGCACCTCATTGATTGCTGTCTTTACATCATCAATGTTTGAGAGTGATTCAATCAAGGTTGCAACCTGCTCACCTGAGATATCGAGCACTCCTGCCCGAGTTTCGACTGAGTACGAGAGTTCTTTATATCGCTCCCAGGCGCGCAGAAGGCTCGCGCGTGAGACCATAAAGAGCGTTACCTCATAGCCGAGGCGCTCAAGTTCCTTCACGGCGATTCCTACTTCTTTTTTCTGAGGAGCGCGTACAGCAACGGAGATTTTCTTGCCAACTTTTGCAAATGCGGCAATCTCGAAGTTGCGCGCGTCCTCTTCTTTAATGAGTCGGAGTGCGTCGGTGTTGATTGAGACCTGCGAGAGGTCGGTGTACTCAACACCGTATTTTCCTGAGAGAATACGCGCGAGCTCCTCCTCTTCGTGCGTGCGGAGCTCTGCAATTTTTTCTTCTTGCTGTTCTTCGTCGAATCTCGCCATAGATGGCTTAATTGTAAGCTTTTTATGGGTCAGCGACAAACAAAAAGGGTGTATAGAGTCATTGACAAACATGTATTCTGTGTGATATAATTCATCTAGATGAAACACAGGCGCAAAGTGCGCCACAGACCCGAGGAGGGTGTGTCATGAAGACAAAGATCATTTCACTGGTTGTTGTCGTACTCACGCTTATCCTGAGCGGGTGTGTGACAAACCAAACCGGACAGCCACGAGTGGCGGATACGGTTTCGCAAGACTGCACCTTTTCAAATTCCACGTATGGTGGTGAGCGGGTGTACTGTCGTGGCAAAGCGGCACTTTCTGGTGTCGATGCGCGACGGGCCGTTGAAGAATCGCGCCGCGCAAACGGCGTTCAGAGCCTCTTTGGCGGTGTGGTCCAGGTGCGGAGCTACCCCGGTTATGTGACCACAAGTAAGTGGCAACGTGAGCACTACGGCTACCCGAAGTACATGCCGCGAAACGGTGGTTACCACTACCACGTCGGCGGTCATATCGGGACACGCTGAGCAGCAGCTCAGATAACGACGGGCAGAATCATGTTTGATTCTGCCCGTTTTTCTTTTTTGTAAAATGGTAGAATAGAGTCATGGCGGAACTCACCGAAAAAGACCTTGAAAAAGAAGCCCGTTCACTTATAGACTCACTTACGGTAAAAAAGTGTGCCGCGGTGATCGCGCTTTATGGAGACCTTGGCGCGGGGAAGACCACACTCACCAAGGCTATTGCGCACACCCTTGGTGTTGAGGAGACGGTAACGAGTCCAACTTTTGTGATTGAAAAGATCTATCGACTCGACCCAAAGAAAACTACGCAACACTTCGCCCGACTTATTCATATTGACGCGTACCGCCTTGAGAATAGTCACGAGCTCATGGAGCTTGGGTGGGAGGATATCGTTCGTGATCCGGAGAACCTTATTGTCATCGAGTGGGCAGGAAAAGTTGAAGACATTCTTCCTGAGAGTGCGCAGAAGATTGACCTTAAAGTGGTGACCGAAGAGGTGCGCACAATAGCGTATAGAGAATAACTATGCCGACAAAGAAAACATCAAAAAAGGAACGTCTCGTGCTTCTCGATGCGCACGCCATCTTGCACCGTGCGTACCACGCACTGCCCGACTTTACTTCTCAGAGCGGTGAACCGACAGGTGCGCTCTACGGCGTGGTCGCAATGCTCATGAAGATTATCCCGGAGCTGAAGCCTGACTACATTGTCGCGTGCTACGACCTTCCTGAGCCGACATTTCGGCATGGAGTCTACGAAGAGTATAAGTCGGGTCGAGCAGAGATTGAGGACGCACTTGTTCATCAGCTCAATCGCTCACGTGATGTGTTTGAAGCGTTCAATATTCCGATATATGAAAAAGCAGGCTACGAGGCGGACGACATTCTTGGCACTATTGTCGAACAAACAAAGAAGAACAAAGACCTTGAGATTATCATTGCCTCCGGTGATATGGATACACTTCAGCTTGTTGAGGAGGATCGAGTGTACGTCTACACACTTCGCAAGGGAATCCAAGACACCGTGCTCTACGATGAGCAGGCGGTAGTTGATCGTTTCGGTTTCGGCTCAGACCTCATCCCTGACTTCAAAGGGCTCCGTGGTGACCCGTCAGATAATATTATCGGTATTCCCGGTATTGGTGAGAAGACCGCGACAACTCTAATCACCACGTTTGGCACCATTGAAGACATATACAAGAAACTCAAGAAAGACACTGAAGTATTTGAGAAGGCGGGTGTTAAGCCGCGTATTATAAAGCTTCTTGAAGAGCATGAGGAGGATGCACTTTTCTCAAAGATGCTCGCTGAGATTAGGCGTGACACACCGATCACCTTCTCACTTCCTAAAGAGTCGTGGCGTGACGGACTCGACCCGGATAAAGCACTCAAACTATTCGATGATCTCTCATTTCGTACACTCCGCGATCGCTTCAGGAGTATGTTTG
This sequence comes from Candidatus Paceibacterota bacterium, assembly GCA_026195275.1. NCBI lineage: Bacteria > Bacillati > Minisyncoccota > Minisyncoccota bacterium. The sequence goes on along the minus strand of JAPHQU010000008.1, from coordinate 9,234 downwards.
CCGACACCGGGAATGAAGAGGCGAGCGTCGGGGAGGAAGGAGATGATAAACCAGACGATGAGAAGATTGATTCAAAAGAGCTTAAAGAAACAGCAGTTGCACTTTGGCTCTTACGATCAGACATTACCAACCCTGAGCTCGAAGATGTGTTGCGATTCGCAAAGACAGACTCTTTTCAGGTTGCGCACAAGCGCATTTTTACTCAGCTTAAGGAAGAAGGACTCGATAAGGTCTACGAGAAAATCGAAAAGCCGCTTATTCCGATTACTGACGAGATGAAAGTTGTTGGTATTAAAGTTGACGTCGCATATCTTGAAGAGCTTTCAAAGGAGTACCATAAAGAGCTCACCAAGATAGAGAAGCGTATTTACACACACGCCGGTGGCGAGTTTAATATCAATTCACCAAAGCAGCTTGGTGAAGTGCTTTTTGAGACGCTCGGCCTTTCAATAAAGAACCACAAGAAAACCTCCGGTGGGCAGAAGTCGACTCGTGAATCGGAGCTTGAGAAGATGCGCGAGCTTCACCCGATCATTGAAGACATTCTTGCCTACCGAGAGATCCAAAAACTCCTCTCAACCTACATCGACAATATTCCAAAGATGGTCGGTAAAGATGGTCGGCTCCACGCTGAGTTCCTGCAAACAGGAACCACGACCGGGCGTATGGCGTCGCAAAATCCGAACCTTCAAAACATTCCGATCAAAACCGAGCTCGGTCGCCGTATTCGCAACGCGTTCGTTGCTGAGAAAGACTTTGTGTTACTCGCGTGTGATTACTCGCAGATCGAACTTCGTGTTGCAGCGTTCCTCTCGGGCGACGAGAAGCTCACGCGTATCTTTGCTGAAGGAGGCGATGTCCATACTGCGGTCGCGGCTGAGGTTTTTGGTGTCCCTCCTGAGCAAGTCGACTATGAGCTCCGTCGTCGGGCAAAGGTAATCAACTTCGGCATTATCTACGGTATGGGTGTGAACGCGCTCCGCCAATCGCTCGGCAAGGATACAACAACACTTGCTGAAGCACGACAGTTTTACAACGATTACTTCACACGCTTCTCGACTTTGGCACATTACCTCGACCGTGTAAAAGCGCATGCGGCGCGCACCGGACATACCGAGACATACTTCGGGCGCAAACGGTACTTTGAGGGCATCACCTCGTCAGTGCCCTTTGTTCGTGCTTCCGCTGAGCGTATGGCGATCAACGCACCAATTCAGGGTACTGAAGCGGATATTGTGAAGTTGGCGACGATTCGCATTCATGAATATCTTAACGAGCACGATATGCTTGATGATGTACGACTCATTCTGAATGTTCACGACGAGCTGGTGTATGAGGTGCGCAAAGATGTCCTTGATACAATCGCACCGGAGATCAAGCGACTTATGGAGACCATTGTCCCGAAAGAGGAGAGCAGAGGCATTGTGTTTACGGTTGATATGGCAGCAGGGAAGAATTGGGGGCAGCTTAAGAAATACGATGCACAAGTATGATTTATTTATTTTATGGCACCGATACGCAGAGATCACGAGTAAAGCTCCACAAGCTTCTCGACGCGCTCGCAAAGAAACGTCCTGGGGCGGAACTTTTCTTTGTGACTCTCGAGAATAGTGATGCATACCATCTCGCTGAGCTCACCGGATCTCAGGGACTCTTTGAGCAGAAGTACATTGTTGTTTTCGACCAACTCTTTGCGGATAAAGATAAAAAAGAAGAGCTTACCGGTGCATTCAAAGAAATGCAGACGACTGAGCATATGTTTATCTTCCTTGAAGGAAAACTCGACAAGAAGACACTTACCCGGTTTGAAAAGTACGCAGAGAAAGTAGAAGAATTCACTGCCAAAGAGACAAAGAAAGAGCGCTTTAATACGTTTGCACTCGCGGATGCGCTCGGTGGTCGTGATCGAAAAGGTCTTTGGACACTTTACCAGCGCGCAAAAAGAGAGAACATTGCTGATGAAGAGTTGCACGGGCTTCTTTTCTGGCAGGTGAAGAGTATGCTCTTAGCTTCGCAGTGCGGGAGCGCAAAAGAAGCAGGTCTCAACCCGTTCGTGTTCCAGAAAGCAACGCGGTTTTTAAAAAACTACACTGAGCCGGAGCTTCGTGCACTCTCAAGCAAATTGGTCGCACTCTCCCACGACGCTCGTCGCGGCATACACGACTTTGATGTAGCTCTTGAGCGGTTTATTTTGAATGTCTAGAAAATGCTCAGTAGAGCCAAAATAAACGCCAACCACGCGGTTGGCGTTTATTTTGATTGTAAACAGTATTAAAGGGTTGGCTGATTAAGTTTTAATTCTTTAGAAACGAACAATAGTTTGTCCACACTACACTAATTGTCCGCCCACCAGGACTCGAACCTGGGACCTTCTCCTTAAAAGGGAGCCGCTCTACCAACTGAGCTATAGGCGGTAAGGTGTTCTAAAACACCGTAAAACTATACCATAAAACGGCTTCTGGTCTAGTTTTATTTTACTGGGCTCTAGAGCGGCAAATCAACTGCGATGATGCCCGGGCCGGTGATGAGGAGTGAGAAGAGTATCACAATAAAGAGAATGTACACGAGTCGTTGGTGTTTTGCGAAGTGCGGACATTCAACCTTGAAGTAGAGCATCTTGAACATGTAGATAATTCCAAAAATGGCGGCAATTTGCGTAAGGAACCCAGCAATGAGAGAAAGTCCAATGGCTACTTCAACAAGAGCGACAAGCACCACAAAAGGTTTCGCAAAAGCATGAAGCCATTTGGTCATATCCGCGACCACACCAGCTTTTTCTTCTTTAAGGTGGCGATAGCCGCGATCAAGGAAGAAGAGTCCGACGGTCATACGAAGAATGAACGGCGCCACGATGCCGTAGGTGAGCAATGAGGGGAATATACTTAACATATGCTCAGTATACCATGTTGACTTTGCTCCATGCCACAGCTAGGCTCTAGGTGATATGAATATGATTGCTATTTTTCACAATGTGCGCAGCACGCACAACGTCGGCTCACTCTTTCGCACTGCTGAGTGTGCGGGGGTGGAGAAGATCTACCTCACCGGCTACACGCCCGCACCGATTGATCGCTTTGGCAGAGAACAGCAAGCAATTGCGAAGGTGGCTCTTGGCGCACAAAAGTCAGTTCCGTGGGAGTCCGGGAACATCGTGAAGGTTGTCGAGAATCTTAAACAAAGCAACCACGTGATTGTTGGCGTTGAGCAAACGCCAGAGTCAGTACCCTACAAGGACTATACCGCTCCCGAGAAAGCCATATTCATCTTCGGTAATGAGGTAGACGGGCTTCCTGAGGATGTGCTTGCGCTGTGCGACACTGTTGTCGAGATTCCTGTGCGCGGGGAAAAAGAATCACTGAACGTGGCGGTTACAGCAGGAATAATTCTTTTCCACTTTAACTAATACGAAAATACGTCAACAACCTTCCCGTTCTCATCGAGAAGGCGGATGATGTCGCGGTCTTCCCAAAGTTCATCGCTTTGCTTAAGGAATATACGCCACTCATCCTCAAGGAAATCAGCGTCATCGCGATGGTTCTTCACGCAGGTGTTGTAGTTAATCTTCTCGGTGATGAAAAGTGCGCAGGAGTTTGGAAATCCAATGGGGAGTGCCTCAAGAGGCATAATACAGCGCGGCAGTCGCTCGATATAGTTGAGACACTCACTCCCAAAAAGGTAAGGGTCGTCATCAGCGAACATTAGCTCATCTTTTGCATATGGACACTGTTTTGAGAGAGTTGGAGTAAAATCTTGAAACTGCTCAAAGTATCCTGAACACTTGTTTACGCGGAATGAATAGCCGGTCGGCGGTTGCCCGGTGGTGATATACAGTCGGTCGTGAGCGGAGATAACTACTGAACTTTCGATATTGATATTCCCCGAAGTTGACACCTGTGTTGCTTGACCGATTACCGCAGCTTTGTTGGTGGTCATGCTCTGGAGTTCCCAGCCAGTGATTGAGATTGGGTCACCGAGCTTATAAGAGGTGTTGAGGACCAAGTACTCTTCTTCAGGACTCGTGTTCTTCATACCTCCCGTTGAGTGTTCGATGGTGACGAGTCCCCAGTGAGGAGAGGTCTCGCCGTAATCACGAGTGCGACCAAGCTCTTCTTCAAGGTCTCGGTATTTTTTATAATTTTCACTCTCTTCTCGCTGTATAGGCAAGAAGAATCCGGTGAAGTTTGGAGAAAGTACCCCTTCTTCGCTTGCGCGCTCGAACTTGACCAACTCTTCATCAGTGGTTCGGGTCGGTCCGCCGGAGAGAAGCCATATTACACCAAGAATAAGGACGACGCTCACCACGAGGATAAGGTCGCCAGTTGCGTTTCCGGCTGTTCTTTGTGTCATCTCGGGGGTATGTTTCATGCTCTCAATGATACGTCGAGGGAGCTTTTTTGTTAAGCGTTTGGGAGAATACGTGCAAGTTCTTCCTCAGCGACCCGCTTGTCGCTCCACGAGGTCTTCTTGCCGTTCGCTTCCATGATGAATGGGTCAGTACCCTTGCCAGAGATAAGCACCGCAGTGTTTCTTGGGTCACGAGCGGCGTTCTCGATTGCTTCTCGGATCGCTTCTCGGCGGTCCATGATAATAGAAGGTTCGCGCTCCATGCCGGCCGCCATTTCACGAACAATTTTTTCTGGATCCTCATCGTACGGGTCTTCGTTGGTGAGTATGACAACATCGCACGCCCGATCAGCGATCTTTCCCATCTCAGGTCGCTTCCACGTGTCCCTGCCGCCACCGGTGTTACCGAGGACACACACCTTCCGCTTCCCATCAAAGGCGTCGTAAAGTGCGCACAGCGAATCAGGGGTGTGTGCATAGTCGATTACCACATCGAACATTTGACCTTTGTGTATATGCTCAACACGTCCAGGGATAACCGAGACATTTTCAATACCGCGTCTAATGGTCTCAAGTGGAATGTTGAGATACTCACCAAGTTTGATTGCGGCGAGAATGTTGTATGCATTGAAGGCTCCTTTGAGTTTTGAATTGATATCAATATCTTTATACGAAAGAGACACCCCGTTTTCTTTTGATCTAAAGGTGACGTCGCTGAGCGAGAAGGGGATTGGTGTTGCGTGCGACACATTGAGAAAATCCTTTCCGTGCGCGTCATCCGTGTTTGCAATCATCGCGGTGTTTTCTTTTAAAGATGCTTCAAGCGCGTCACGGAGCTTGAGTTTTGCGGCGAGATAATTCTCAAACGAGCCATGCGACTCAATATGCTCAGGGGCGATGTTGGTAAAGATAAGTGCATCAAGATCGATAAATCGGTGACGAAATTGCGTGACACCTTCGGAAGTCATCTCAATCACTGCATGTGTACAACCGGCATGTGTAGCGTCGAAGAGGAAGCGTTGGACAAAAAAGCGCCCAGGCATGGTCATTTTAAGAAGATTTGGTCGCGACTCATCGCCAACTTTGAAGCGTATTGTAGAGAGAAGTGCTGTTGTGTACCCAGCTTCTTCCAGAATTGCATTCACAAGCTCAGCAACACTCGACTTGCCTTTGGTGCCAGTAACACCGATTACAACAAGTTTTTGAGAAGGAAAGCGGTAGCGAAGCGCTCCGGTAAGCGCGAGTAAAAAATGGTAGAGCGCAAAGACTTGTTTCGGGAGTATGCGTTTAACAAACGATTTCATAAGACCAGTGTTATTTTCCAAGAAGTTTAAGCGCTTCAGTGAGTCGCTCGCTCGCGCCGCTCACTTCCTCGGAGATCTCCTTAAGCGCCTCGCGCGCTTCTCTTCGCGAGTAGCCGAGAGAGAGAAGTGCCTCAAGTGTGTCGGCGTCTTCTGCGTGTGCGTGCCCCCCGTCTTCTCCAAATGATGCAATTTTGTCGCGAAGTTCGATAATGATCTTCTCGGCGCTCTTCTTCCCAATGCCGGAGACCTTGGTGAGGTACGTGGTGTCGCTCTGAAGAATTGCCGAAGAGAGTGTTGGCACCGTCTCAAGATTCATAATAGCGAGCCCTGATTTGGGGCCGATACCGGAGACGGAGATGAGTAACTCAAAAAAACGCATCTCTTCTTCGGTAGAAAATCCATAAAGCTCAAGTGAGGTTTCGCGTACCGAGAGGTGGGTGAAAAGTGTGATCCCTTCGGTCTTCCCGGAAAGCACCTGCGCGAGCTCACGAGAGGTATGCACGAGGTAGCCAATACCTGCAACATCAAGAATGACATAATCCAGGCCACTTGCGACGATAGTTCCGTGTAGTTGTGCGATCATTACCGACTATAATACCACTAAAAGTGCGGTTCGAGCGCAGGCACCCATACTAGTTGCGTTTTAGGCTTTTTTTGGTATAGTGTCTCCACAACAAAGATATGGCAATAACCAGTTCAGCAAAAAAAGCGCATAAGAGCTCACTCAACAAGCGAGTCTTTAACCTGCGCCGCACTCGCGCGATGCGCGAGACAATAAAGGAGGTAACATCCCTTATCACAGAGAAGAAACAGAAGGAGGCGCAGGAAATGCTCCCTGCAGTTCAGAAGGCGATTGATAAAGCTGCGAAGCGAGGCGTGATCAAGAAGAACACCGCTAGCCGCAAGAAGTCTCGCATAGTCGCAGCGATCAAGAAATTGAGTGCGTAATATTTCAACACAACAAAAAGCCACGGATACCACCGTGGCTTTTTGTATGAGCATTTTGTGAGTATTGACTGTTGCCTTAATAGTATGTAAATATTAGCCTTGGAAGAAAGGAGGTGATCTGACATGTACGCAGAGCTTCATTTTGGCGGAGACGACGACTGGGATGATGTCCCGGCCGAAGAACAAGGGAACCTTCCGGGTCAATAGGCTCAGCAGGTTCGCGATACGCCAACCAAAAAGAGGGGTGCCCCATTAATGCACCCCTCTTTTCCAAGATGTATTTCAATACACTCTATAATGAAAAAGAAATCGGAGCGACAAATTGTATATGAGCGAGCGTGGGAGTACGCAAAAGATAACTTGCGTGAAATCTCGGTTACTGCAGGGGAGTATGAAGGGAGTCAGCGGTGCCAACATATTTCACGCCAGCTTCTTGAAAAGGATAATAAAGCCCTTGTCGTTGTAGCTTTATCTTTTGTCCCCAAAAGTGGAGTAAATATACACTTCATCAACAATGTGAACGGTGAGTATATCGATAATACTCTCGGCTACCTTTCAAAAAATAATACGTACTTCTTGATCTCGGAACATTCGTTATTTGATTTAGAGGGCGTAGATATGAGTAAGATGTTGGTTCAAGAAAAGGAAAAGATGCTCGGTGTATTATTTACTGAAGATGAACTTAGTGAATACAGCATAACACTTGCTCATATATGATTTAATAAACGTAAAAAACACCTAGCAGTGGCTAGGTGTTTTTTACGTTTGCCTTTGTGCTCTCGCCAAGAATCGAACTTGGATCGCAGGTTCCGCAAACCTGTATTCTATCCGTTGAACTACGAGAGCAGTGGCTAGTACTCTACCAGCAACAATGCTTTTCGTCCAGAAACATAATGAAAAGATGGCACAAAGATACTCGTGGTATAGTTCTCGTAATGGTCAAGAAAAAGCTGAGCTTGCACATATTCTTTTTTGTAGGGTTGGGTACCCTCTGCGCTTTTTCCCTCCATGTGGCTACTCTTACTCCATCAAACAATCGAGATTGGAAGAGTTACCATAATGTTTTAACTACATTGGATATTTCTGGTTCGAAGATTGATATGCACAACGTGCGAAATTTTCGTTATGAAGGGGAGTTGGTGGTTGTAAAGGATTATTATGACAAGATTGTTGATGTTAGAGATATTACATCAGTGGATCTTGTCACATATTCATTCCCTGACGTTGGTATTGATGTCATACACTCGTTACTACTCTTTCACTTTAAAGATGGGAGCACCACCACAATTTCGGTTGAGGCACGCCGAGAGAAGGATGAAATGTACAATGTCATCGGATCATTGTTTCGTGCTTATGAACTCGCGTACATCTTTGCTGACGGGCAAGACGCTATTTCTCAGAGGGTTGAAAGGGGGCTTGTGGTATACGCACTCCCTCTCAAGCTTTCTCAAGCAGAGCGTGCGTTACTGTTTCTCACCCTTGCAGAAGATGCGGAGCGCATACGTCTTAATCCCGCTTTCTATAACGTACTTGTGAATAATTGTATATACGGAACCCTTCAGAGCGTGTTTGCGGTATCAGGAGATCGAGATATTTATATACGCAACGTATTCTCAATGGTCTCTGTTGAGGGTGTGTATGACTATCTCTTTCGGGTAGGGTTGTTGGACATCCCCCGAGAACTTCCACCAGTAAGTTCTTTTAGGGTCTCAGAAAGGCGGTAGGCGGGTTACGTTGCATATCTTTTTGCGGTTAATAACCTGGGGTACAGAGATAGAATGAGCATCCCTCACCGTGTGCTTGGGGATACATACCGGCTTTTAGGGCGTCTTGAGGAGTCGCGTGAGCAGTATGAGAAAGCGCTTGAGATCTTTAGTGGGGATTCGTTTGCCAGAGCCGGCCTTGAGCTTTTGGATTAAGCAGGCTCTTTGAAGCTTATAATAAAGAATAATCGGTCTTCACTTTACGAGTGAAGACCGATTAGTTTTCGGAAGTTGGGAGGTCTGAATTATTTCAGTTTCATACCAACCAACCCCATGATGACTCCTTTACTTCCACCAGTCCATTCCCAGAAGGAGTCCTTGAGGATGTATTGCCACCGGGCTTCCGGTGCAAGCCATTCATCAGTACTGGTTTTGCCAACATAGCCCTGCCACGTGTAGGAACCCTCGTGTTTGATGTGTAGCGCACGCCAGGTCTTGCCGGCGACAGTGACATCTTCCCATCCGATGACGGAAACCAGAAGGTTGAACTGTACTTCTCCATCCGAGTCATCCTTGGTGTAGGATACTTTGTGAGTGTCTCCGATTTGGATCGGGTAAAGGAAAGTTGAGGTGTGTGGCGAGTAGGAAGTGACCTTACCTTTCTTTGTTCGATACTCGGTAAGATTCCCGCTACCATCGAAGCGCTTTCGGGATTTGCCCTCAGCTTCCATGGTGAAGCCGTTCGGTGACACTTCTGTCACCGAATAGTGTTTTTCCCACTTTCTCTTGTCAGCGTCCAGGTTGTTTTGGGACGTGAATCTTGCGTAGACGAACTCATCACCCACCTGAGGGAAGACCGGCGCCGTGAGGATTGGTTCCTCAACACCACCAGCGTATGTGGTGGAAGTGAGGGCAATAAGGAAGAGTGCCGCCAT
>JAPHQU010000007.1 GCA_026195275.1 Candidatus Paceibacterota bacterium | reverse complement strand
ATGGCGGCACTCTTCCTTATTGCCCTCACTTCCACCACATACGCTGGTGGTGTTGAGGAACCAATCCTCACGGCGCCGGTCTTCCCTCAGGTGGGTGATCGGTTCACGTACGCTGAATTCTCGTCGTTGAACGACGCGAAGCAAGGGGAAAACAGCAGAAACAAGGCCACGTACTCGGTGGAAACAGAGGGTCCTGGGTTCATCCTCAAAGATGTTGACTCGGGGACCGTGCGTTTCTTCAATAAAGACGGTAACATGGTCTCAGTAACCGGATCGCGAGGAACAACAAAGTTTAACCCAGCTATCCGAACGCTTTCCTACCCTCTCTCTGTTGGGAAGAGCTGGGATGCCAGCTACAAAATGGAGAGGGGTAGCCACGTCATTCGTGATTCTCAATTGACCGCGAAGGTCGTCGGATGGGAGGAGGTTACCGTCCCTGCAGGAACCTTCATGTGCCTCAAGATCAAAACAGAAGGAACCTATACATACACCTACAGAGGTCGGATATACTCCGGAAACACTGACACCACAACCTGGGTTGCACAAAGCGCACGGTGGCGTCCGGTGCTCACGTCGACTTTCTGGGTATCAGGGAGTCGTTCAGGAGGATCCGAAACCGCGTTGGTAGGAATGGAACTCAGGTAACACCTAAACACTAAACCGCGAACTCATTTGAGTTCGCGGTTCTTTCTTTATTTAAGTTTATCAATCCCCTCTTGAGCAAGCCAGTCTTTGGTGATCGAAAGAGCTTTCTCGTATTCACTTCTTGCGTCTGCAAATCTACCAAGAAGGCTATACGTATCTCCTAAAACCCGATGAGCGGAACTTATTCGGTCATTGTATGGTGCGAAATTCCTCTTAAAGAGATAGCTGTAGTCTCCCCAGTAACCAAATGCATCATTAAGGTCATGGTTACGTAAAACTGCCTCCTTTGCATATAGTAACGCTTCTTCCGGCTTATTAAGCAAATTCAGAACATTACCCATCTGAGTGTATATAAGAACCTTTTGCAGTGCTGACAATTCAGACTCAAAATTTCCTGCGAGCAAAATCTTTGAAAGATATTCCTCCGCTATGTCGTAACGCCTGTGATAAACAGCACCAATCGATATAGCGTAATCCTCAAAAAGAGTCCTTACCGCCGGCGTTGGAGTCTGTAATGAATACACCCTATTCTGCCTCTCTACATACTCAATCTGCCTCTCTATGTCTCGCGGTTGTATAACAAGAAATCTGTATCGTTCAGAAGGGCTTAATACCATCTGAAGTTTATCGAAATCATCGAAAGTAATGACACGGTTTGCCCCGAGCCAAAAATCGTGGAATGTTAGCGTTTTATTTACCTGGTCCACCCCAACCAAAACCACAATCGGGTGATATGTTACCGCTTCCGGTTGATTCTCTGCAACCGGAAGAAGTGTAAGGAGTGGTGTTCGCAATCCTTCATTAACATATGAAGCGGTTTCTGTCGCGGTAAGCGTTTCCCGTTTTGTTACATAGTCACCTACTCGATCGACATAATCCTCTAGTGCCGTAAATCCGATAAATGAATTGAGGGAAGAAAACGCTCGATCCACCTCAAGGAGATCGTTTCCGTCAGGGTGCCAGTATTCCAGAACAGTAATGATTGCAGCTGATGCGTCATTTCGAGAAAACTTATACCGGTATGCATCGGTATTGTTATGAACACCGACATACGGAACATGCGGAATGATAAAAGAAGAATTTTGAGGAGTCTCGAACCTCGACACATTACCAGGAACAGACCCATTGGGTGGGTTCAAGACAAGATACCAACCCACTATTGCAAAAACCGCGGAAATGATAGCAACTCCCGTAAGAATGTAGAGACGGTGCTTTTCCGAGTTAGTATTTTCAATATTTTTAGGAAAGGTATCCATAAGGACATTATTAATCTAGGGGATTTACACAATCATTAATAACTCGAGCAGGCTCCAGACGCCGCACAACCACCATCGGACGCCCCGCACCCGTCACAACAAGAGCAGCAACCACCACTACCGTCGCCACCACTGGCACACCCGTCACTACCGCCACACCCGTCACCGCCGTCGCCACACCCGTCACCGCCCGGAACGTCGGCATACGCGGTTTGTGGGATCGTAATATCACGAACTTCATCATATACATCGGTTAAGATGCCTGTTCCGCCACCTGTAAAAAATTTGACCACCGAAAAAATCACAGCACCAACCATAAAGGCGATCCCTTTTGCGATATTTGATGTGCGAGATGTAATAAATGCCATTGAGAGTAGGTCACTAAAACTACGTATCTTTATTTCAATAATAAGAGTTCTCTGTCGCAAGCGCAACACGGAGTCCTTACTGGTTTGTGGATAAACCGTGATATACTACCCTCTATCTATAATGAAGATTTAATGGAGATTCGATCAACAACAAAAGTACGGGCTTTTTTATCTTCAACTCCGCATACCATAATGCCGAAGATATGGTTAGGTGTCCTCTCAATACTAGAGAGATACATTCAAGAACCTCTATATATCAATACTCCGCCCATCCAGGAGCTAACGGAGGGAGATATAGCTAAAATACGACCAGCGATCTCCGCAGCTCATGCACTAAAGGAAAACGGTATTATTGATTTCATTGAGAAACAGAAACGCATATATGATGACGAGCCCCCTTTCTATGCATACCGCGCGGTCTCGCCTAAGAATCACGGGTACGAAAAAAATAGCGGACACGGGGTGCACTTCTTTTCAGAGAAGCGAGCATTGTGGCGCACACTCGGGGAATGTGTTGAACGCTTCTTGTGGAGATACGAAAATGAATCGAACTCGGAATATATTACCGCTTCATACGAAGAAATGCCTGAGCGCACTCTTGATATATTCTCAGTTGTTGGATTCTCAAATGAACAAAGAGCAGACAATAAATTTATTCAATTTACAGAAAAAACCCCGCTCAGATGGGTTCCTTCCACGTCACTTATTTCAAATAAAAAAATCTATTGTCCAGCTCAATTTTCAAGCGCATACTACATGGGGTTTGTACAAACACCCTTCTTAAAGGACGAAAAAAGTCGGAGGGATGAGCCGATGCTGCGCTGGTGTGTCTCTACCGGTCTTGCCACAGGCGCGTCCACGGAAGATGCGCTTGTTTCGGGGATATTAGAGATAATAGAGCGAGACGCGTTTATGATCTCATATCTTAACAAGCTCACCCCTCCACAAGTTGATTTAGAGGAATTAGCGCTCAGAGATAAAGAGGTTTCTTTAATACTGAAATCCTTCAAACGCCACAACCTTGAAGCTTATGTACTAGAACTCCCGACAGATTTCCCGGTAGCAGTGTACTGCACTGTTATAAAAGACAAATCTGGAGTTGGTCCATCTATTGCAGTGGGTGCAAGCGCAGATTTTGATAAGAAGACATGCCTGTTAGACTCGATGTCGGAAGCGCTCTCAGTGAGAGTATCGGTTAGGAGCTTATCCAAGAGGCATTCAAATAAAATTAAAAATATGAACCAAGACGGTCGACTTATCCACTGGGCACAAAAGGAACAGTTGGAGAAACTCAATTTCTTTTTAGGTGGAGAAAAAAAGAAGTGCGCATTTACAACAAACAAAACAGGGCGAGTGCGTCATGGGAAAGAAGAACTTAAGGAGCTTATCCATTCCTTTAAGAAAAATGGACAAGAATTATGTTATGTTGACCTAACAACAAAAGAAACACGTGGAGCTGGTTTTTTTACGGTAAATGTTATTGCCCCCGAGATGCAACCTCTACATCTCAACGAGTTCGTTCCCTACCTCAGTGGGAAACGTCTACGCGAGGTACCAGAGAAACTCGGCTATACTTCTGCAGAAACTTTAAATACAGAACCACATCCGTTTCCATAAATGAATATTATGTTCTCAAAACTCTTTTACAAAAAAGTGCGCAGCAGTCTGCCAAACATCCCCCCAAACCCCACCCAGTGGCCGAAAGCCTGGTCAATGATCTTTTTTAAGGAGTATCCGCGTTTCGATGCTGTATCTTTGCCGCGTGAAATGCTGCCACTCAAAAACCTGAAAGAGGTTTTGTTTGAACGCCGTTCGACACGGGAATGCGATGCTTCGCAGTCAATCTCTCTTGAGGAACTCTCAACACTTCTCTATTACTCGGCAGGTATCAAGTGTGAACCGGGAGAATATACCGAAAGCAACCAAGAGGAACGAAATAGCACGAGACGGTTCTACCCTTCCGGCGGCGCGCGCTACCCTCTTGAAATGTATGTTGATGTCCGACGTGTATCCGGAGTTGAACCAGGTGTGTACCACTACAATCTACTCAACCATTCTCTTGAAAAACTACTCTCAAAAGATGCTGAAGAAAATACTATCGCTGCTTCTGTTCTTGCATCGTGGACAAAAGACTCTGCGGTTGTTTTCATTATTACAGGTGTTCAGGGACGAAATGCTATTAAATATGGTGACTTCGGATATGATATGCTCGCGACCGAATCAGGGCACATGAGCCAAAACCTTCATCTGCTAGGGGCATCGTTGGGTATGAAGTATTGTCCGCTCTTTGGGTTTAATAATGAGGAAATACACAAAACACTTGACGCAAGAGAAGATGAACTCATCCTATACGTAACAGCCATGGGGAAATAAGATTATTGAACTTCGGCAACAGCAAAAGAATCCTATGCCGATGACTCTCGTGATGCGCTCAGCGATTTCTGGTGCGAGAAAACAGCGCGAAATTTCGCGCTGTTTTCTAAAAACTTCTCCAAAGAATTATCGGGGAATACTTTAGAACTCTTGGAAGATAGGGATGATTTTCACCTTCACACTCTCGCTCACGGCGCCTGCGTCAGTCTCGCATGAGAGAGTATATGTGGTCTCACCGGTGATAGGGCTCGTGGTTTGTGTGCCCGAGGCGCCACTCCATGAGTCGGTGAAGTCCGGGTTGTTCTCAGAGACCAGACAAGAGTTAACGCTCGTTGCGGACCAAGTGATCGTAGACGACGTTCTGAAGCGGACCAAATTCGGGTTCGCACTGATTGAAAGGTCTGGGTGAAGGACAGTAACGGTTAACGAGCTCTCTCCTCCGTTTGAACAGATGACCGTGTAAGTGGTGGTGTCTGATGGGGTGACCTCTACGGAGCCTGAGGTGGCACCGCCAGTTGAGAAGTTGACACCTGATGAGCTTGAGGAGTCGACGCATGACCAAGAGAGTGTCGCACTTCCACCTTCATTAATGGTTCCTGTTGTTGCTTCAAAAGTTGGTGTGGCCGGGGGTGGGGGTGGAGGTGGGGGTGGGCTACATTCGCCAGGAGTATGTTCGTATGACGGGCATGATGCCGGTATAGCATACCCCCCCGACTTACCTGCTGGCGATAATGTGGCCACCTTAACCTCTACTGAATGAAATGGTGGCATTGACATAATATTCAATGCAAAATTAAAGCCAAATACGATAACAAGAAGAGTAAGTAGCAAAGAGAGGTGGTGTATATATTGTTTGAACTCGGACATGTGTTTTATGTATCGCTTTTATATAAATAATAAGCGAAAATATATATAAGTAAACCAAGTTATTCACTAAGGGTGAGATTTCTTGATATGGTATCTAAGATATTTTGTAGACCCTCCCTGGCAACACGCGGATCATTGCCAGGATACGCTTTGTGCCAATCACTCTCTGTTAACTCCTGCGCTCTATCATATGCCTCGTGGAGCACTACATGCCCCTCCTCTCGCTGACCTAAATTAACGAGAGACATACCAAACATATTAAGAAGCCATGGATTATTCGGATGTAACTCAACCCCCTTCCTTGCGTATTCAGCAGATCTCCCATACTGACCCTCGGAAAAATACACCCACGAAAGATCATTATAAATCGCCCAATTTTCCGGATCCCAGGCAAGAAATGTAAGAAAATCTTTCTCTGCCTCATCATAACGCCCCATATACCCAAGGATGAGACCGCGGATATAATATGAGCTCATGAGTCCATCTCCATGTACTTCAATCTGCTTGTTTATTTTATAAAGCGCCCCCACAAAGTGCCCTCTGAGGAAATCAATTCTCGCTAGTTGATGCCACGCATCGGGTACTTCAGGGTCGATCTCCAGTGCTTTTTCAAAATAAAACTCTGCCCTCTCAAGGTCATACACTCCTTCCCCGCCAACATTGAAATAGTAATTGCCTATCTCAAGGGTCTGTGTTGCGGAACTATTCAGAATCATAGCTAATCTTGGTGTTCGGAGGGTCTCCCATAAAAAAACTCCGGTCTGCCGTGGAAACACAACAACCATCAGAAGGGTGGCAACAATCATCAGACAAATAGCCACAGCACTGTGGTTATTCTGCAACATATACCGTTTAAGCGGGAGATTCATTATGAATTTGGATACTTTATACTAATTATAGTAGTATTGAGGAGTATGTGCTACCCCAAAGCACAATCTTAATACCTGTAAAAATGACCACATCACATAAAAATATCTCGGCAATCCTTCTTGCCGCCGGCACTGGCGAACGAATGGGTAAAATATTCAAGCAATTCACAGAAGCGGCTGGCTTCCCTGTGCTACATTACTCTCTAAAGAGCGTCCGGGATTCTACACAGATCAACCGTATTGTAATCGTCACACACCCTGACAAGTTTGCGAAAACGCACGAAATAGTTTCAAAATATAATATGAGTACCCCAGTAGATATCATAGAGGGAGGAAGAACACGAAGAGAGTCCGCACTCCGTGGACTTGAACACTTAACGGGTACTGACACTGACATGGTTATATTACATGACGTGAGTAGGCCTCTTATAACAAAAGAGATGGTACTCGCGGTTGTAGAAGAGGTTTCCACACACAAAGCCGATGGTGCTGTGGTTGGGATCCCCGCAATCGATCTCCTCTTTCAAACCGACCCTGACGGATATATCTCTCAAGCTTTTGATAAGAATTCCTTCTGTTACGGACATACTCCGCAATGTTTCCCATTTGAAGAACTCTTAAAGGCGCACCACAATGTTCCCAAAGAGAGGCTTGAAGATGTTGATAATGTAGAGTTAATGAAGAGAAACCGAAAGGATGTGAAGATCCGTGTTCTTAGAGATTTCCACAAAAACCACAAACTTACCTATCCTCACGATATTGATATTATCGAATCACTGCTTAAGAACTCGGACGACAGAGGCGTCTAACACGCTGCTCAAATACAAAAGATCCCTCTTTGTTTCTCAAACAGACAACAAGGAAAATGAAGTGCACTTCTACGGATATTGACTTTCTATATATAGATGCTATAATGTAGCTAGAAATTATTGTCTAGGTGGTGAATAGATACATATGGAGGTTTGTTATGTTGTATGCCATGTTGAAAAACAGCATCTCTGCCGCCATGGCGGCACTCTTCCTTATTGCCCTCACTTCCACCACATACGCTGGTGGTGTTGAGGAACCAATCCTCACGGCGCCGGTCTTCCCTCAGGTGGGTGAT
>JAPHQU010000006.1 GCA_026195275.1 Candidatus Paceibacterota bacterium | reverse complement strand
GTGCCCAGACACAAACAACGCCCTAGCCGTTTCCAGCTAGGGCATTGTTTTTATTGGTTGCGGGGAGAGGATTTGAACCTCTGACCTTCAGGTTATGAGTTTGACGACCGCCTCCTTGCGGGCGCCTGCGGGAGATGGATTAAGCGTGATTTTCTCTTATATTTCAACATATTGACTCAAAGCCCATTTTTGATCAAGATTGTCAAAGGGTGCTTACCCGAGGCCGTTTTTGCTTACCTGTGCTTACCTCATGCTTACCTGAAACGAGGTCGAATTGGCCAAACTGAGCAAAAATCTGATCAGGAATCTGCGGGCGAACGGACGCGAGGTCGTCCTGTGGGATGACGCCCTCCCCGGCTTCGGCGTACGCACCAAGAAATCCGGATTGAAGACCTACGTTCTTCAATACCGGAACGCCCACGGGCGTAGCAAAAGACTCTCATTGGGTCATGTCGGCGAAGTCACCCTCGATCAGGCGCGGCGCGAAGCGATCCGCCTCAAGGGCGGCATATCGCTTGGCAACGATCCGGCCCAGCAGCGCGCCGACCTCAGAAACGGGGATACACTGCGCGATCTGACCGATCGATACATGACCGATCATTGCGAAGGCCGGTGCAAGGAGAGCACCATGGATGCCCATCAATGGCTGCTCGACAAATTCATCCTGCCGAGACTGGGCGCCTTCAAGATCACCGAGGTGCGACCGGAAGATGTGGCGAACCTCCATCAGGCTCTGCGCAACACGCCTTACAACGCAAACCGGGCTCTCGGACTGATCAGGGCAATCTACAACAAAGCCGAACAATGGGGCGTGATGCTCCCCAACAGCAATCCGGCAACCGTCATCAAACCCTTCCGGGAAAGAAAGCGACAACGATATCTGTCGCCCGATGAGTTCAAGGCGCTGTTCCGGATTCTGGATGAGCAGGAGGCTCTCAAGGTGATCGGAACCTATCAGGCCGCGGCCATACGTCTCCTCGCCGTTACCGGGTGCCGGATGGGCGAGATCCTGAGCCTGGAATGGTCGAGTGTGGATTTTATCAACCGGCGCCTTCTGCTGGACCACCACAAGACCGACCACAAGGGTGTAAAGGCGATCCCCTTGAATGCGGTGGCGGTGCGCATTCTGGAAAATCTGCCGAGAGTTGAAGACAATAAATATGTGATTGTCGGCCGCAATGAAGGAACCCACCTCGTAAACCTTCAGAAACCTTGGCGGCATATCCGCAAAAAAGCCAAGCTCGCTGACGTACGGATCCATGATCTTCGGCACAGCTTCGCCAGCGCCGCGGCATCCGCCGGAGTACCCCTCATGATGATTGGTGCCATGCTCGGCCATTCCAGCCCACAGACGACGGCGCGCTACGCTCATCTGAGCCAGGACCCTGTCAAACAGGCTTCGGAAATCGTAGGGGAAGTCCTGCGCATTTACTAAAATAGAACTTCGTATACCTTGCTCATAACGGATCGCAAGCGATGCCAAAGAAACAAACTCCGAAGAATAATAACGCAGATGGAATTCTCTACATCACGAATGAGGAGATGAAACGCCTCAAGCGTGAGGGCGATTGGCCTGCCGGCCTGGAAATGGAGGCTGGTACATATGCGTGGTTGATCCCAAGAAACCATCCTCGCCATACGGAACTGATGAAAATTTATGGGACGCAAGCCGCAAAAGACGCCTTTCTTGAATACAAAATCGCGCAGGCCGACCGCGGAGAAAAAGTAAGAGAGCTCATGGGTGGGCCGAAGCTGGTCCCAAGAAATGAACGAGAACACCTGTACATAATTGATCCAGAAATCGCCCATGAAATCGGAGCCGATTTTGATCACATGCTAAGAATGTGGTTCGTGCCGAAGGGCCGGAGCGACGTTCAAAAACTCAAAAAAAAGTATCAGTCAAAGCAGGCCATCAAAGCGTGGACTGAACAGAAAGAGGCGCGCCGCAAGCGAGACAGGGATATCCGGGAGGCGGCGCGACAAGATAGAAGATTTGAATCTTCAGAGAACAAAAACCCCAGAGGCGGGAAGCCAGGCCCAAAAGTTTGGGGCGACCACCAAGGGCAAAACATATCACTCGGACGTGTCGCTGAACATCTGGCCGCCGACCTCTTTCGCCGCAGAGAAATAGACGAAAATATGACAAAAACGTATGTCTTTGATTTGATCGCGAGAACCCTGCGGGAACGCGGCTTCGAGATTTCGGTGGATACCGTCAGAAAGCACTTGGGTCCCGATTGGAAAAATTTCCTGAAAAAACTTCAGGCAGATCAAGAAAAGCAAAGAAAACTCATTGTCAAGACCCTTATTTCCCGGGAATAGCGCTGTTCTTTTCCCAATCCATATCTGGCTGACTGCTTGCATCTTCACCAATAGAGGACAAGCAAATGAGCCCCGATTACAAATCTTCACTTTTTGTCATGATCGACAAAATGCAACGTGAAAAACCAGGCTGGTTACTCGAATTCATCGATACCGACGAGGCATCACGGCTAACAGCGATTCCAAAAGAGACATTGATCACGATGCGTTCAAGAGGCGGGGGGCCTCCGTTCACCCGCCCAGCAGGGACGCGTTTGGTCCGTTATATTCGTGTTCACATTTTCGATTGGATGCTTAGCGGCGGCGTCAAACTGAACACAGCGGATGGTGGCCTTATCCCTATGCCTAGACTCGCCCCCGAATTTACCCCTATCGGGCCAACGGAAAGCGATGGGTAAGCGGAGATGCGCAAGTCACAGCAATCCGCTTCTTGGTCAAGCAACGTCAAGAATCGTTCACAGAAAGAAAAAATCACGCTCAATCCATCTCCCGCAGGCGCCCGCAAGGAGGCGGTCGTCAAACTCACCCGCCAAACGCGCGGTGCGAATAGATCAGGGGAATACGATGAGGCAATGAGGCTGTTTATGGGTAGAAAAGATGTGGAATTCCGTGTTCGGTTGACGGCAGCGATGCATGAAAGAATGATTCAATCACTGGTGCGTTATGACTGCCGAACACAAAGCCAGTTAGCAAGGGAGCTTATTGCGTTTGGGCTGGCATCTTCGGGAAGCTCTTCCCCCAAAGACATGAAGAAGCTTTTTCGCCTTCATTGGCAACTCGAGAGCTGCCTGGCTCAAGCCGGCATTATCCAACCAAGCGCGTTTTCCTCAATCGACTTAAAAGAAGATGATCTTTTCGACGAAACCCTGAAGATGCTCAAGCTTCTGATCGAAGCGCTGCAAAACCAAAAACTCTTCGCCTGCCGAGACGCCTGATGCAGAAGTCCATTTACCCCACCTATTGTTTTGAAGGTGATAGGATCTGAAAAACCACTCACATCTCAACGCCTCTTCTTTTTGATACTGCCCGTCGTGTTTCTTCGCGAGCTCTATCAGGGTGAGTTGCGCTAGGCCTCTTTGGCTGACCTTCATTTTTTTCAGCATCGTGAACTGGAGAGTCAGGCGCGACACTCCATCGTCTTTTCTTGCCGCCCTGCTCCACTACATTCACAACCGGCTGCTTCAAGGCATCTTCGACGACCCACGCGATTTTTTTGGCCTGTTCATCATTGACATCGATCAGTCGGGCATAATCCGCCACCCCCAAAAGACTTTGGGCAACGCGCATTCGATCCCGAAAAACGGCCCGCGGATTGATGGCACCACCTTCTATCGCCGCTAGTGTTTTCTTCCCGACCGGGAGCGGGGCATATTCAGGGGTGATCAGCGGTGTTTCCTCAATCATTCGAGCGAGTGAGTCATTATCTCTAAGCTTCTCGGCATCAGAGGTGACTTCTCCAAACGCGCTAGGTTGCTTATGCAGCCACCAAATTGCCAAAGCTCGATTGGGATATTTGAGTGTCCCCTGCCCTGTCCGCGTTACCCCTTCGGATGCCATAACGACCCATGAGCGTAAAGCCTCAACAGGGTCGATGAACGAGTGCTCAATTTCACGAAAAATCGGCTTCAACTCGGGCGGGATATTTTTGCGAGTTTTTTGTTGGCGGGATTTTGTGAGGAGCTGTTTCAATCGAGTGAGATTCCATGCACCAGTGCGCCCGTAATCTTGCCGCTTGGCTTGCACTCTCTGAATATAACCCTCGCCGAATTCTTCCCACCAGGCCGGCACCTTCTCTGACAAGGGTTTGCGTTTGTATCGCCCCATAGATTTATGGGGGCGTAGCGGCTCATCCCCACGCATGACCGCAGATCGTGTTTCCCAACGGTCTTCGCGTCTGGTCACTTCGTGTGGTAGGCCAGCGGCAACCAAGTTCATTCCGAATTCAGTTCGGATTGCGTCGGTGAATTTGCAGCTCCAGTCCGTTCGCAAGCGCCCGCCAAATTCCGAGACGGACTTGATCAGAACATGGGTATGAATCCGCGGGGCTTTGTCCGTATGAACGCACCAAAGAACCCGATGGCCGCTAGCGACAAACATCCGATCGATCGTCACTTTGGCCGCAGCCTTCAGGCGCTCAACATCCCTTTCAAAGTCATCACTGTCACTGACGGCCGATAACACGATGTGATGGACCTGGGTGTTATGTAGTCGCGCTTTCAATGGCAGTTGTTTGACCGCTTCGGCATCCCCATCGGCGATAAGCCCCCTCGCCGTCTTTGAATGGTTTTCTTCATCGCTGCGCAGGTTCCATCGTTTAACTTCCTCAATAATCCGCTCGCCGGTCAGTTCGTTTCCCAGGCGATCGAGCATAGGAATCGCAGGCTCCTCGTTACGGATGTCTTCAGCCCGTTCACGGGAGCAGTAGTGCGCGGAGTTGAGAACGCCTTGGCGGGACTTGAGGGTCGAGGCCACTTTCACGATGGCTTGACGCCCCCTGAAATAGCGCCAATCTCGCAAAATACAGCGAATTCGATCTCTGACAGCTGTTCGCTCAGGCCCCTTCGGCGGATCGATGCTTCGCATGCCGGAACCGCGCATTCCCATTATGGGAAGCATCACCAAGCGTTCTATTTCACGCGCATCTGCCTCTGAGAACCGCCCCATGCGGGGTTTAAATTCATCCCAATCATCAGAACCCATTTTTCATATCCCGGTCAGATCAACCGAGATAAAAACTACAAAACAAGACAATGGATGTATGTAACACATTGTAATGTTTGTTGATTTTTTATTAGGAGAAATTGAAGGAGTTTGTGCTAGATGGATAGAGAGTGAAGATGTGATGTTGTTTATACAGCCAACGACGAGAGAGGTTGGTAATGAGTACAGGCAAACGGAAAACAGCTACTCCCATGACCCTGCGATCCGCTATACCGCCGACACAGCGCCGGGACTTGCCGGTTGTTCCGAGTTACATCGGCCAGACGACACCGCTGCCCACCTTTATGGGCGCTGGGCTTCGCGGCCTGAGCCGGCCAGCCAGAATCACGAAGACAAACATGAGCTGCACGGACTTTCTGAAGGGGAGCTAGCCACACTTGCCTTCACGACAACTTTGGCGGACCGTTGAAAGTAATGAAACAACCCAATCCTAAACATAACTCAAACAGCTCATCTCCTGTACACCGGGCATTGACCGAGGCTGAAAAAGAGATGCTGCTTAAGAGGTCGCGTGAGATTCGCGACAACTGACCTCGGCTACGGCGTTTGGCGATGCCAGGTTTTTATAAATCTCAAAGATAGACGGATCAGAAAAATGGCCTTACAGAAATTGCCAACTACCCCGCCATTCTGCACCCTCTTGCCTGACGCCGACTGTTCGAACGATTCAGCCCGCGACGACGAGTTGAGGAGGCTGCCACTGACCTCTATGGCTAGGGATCCAAGGCCGCGCTACAGGCTGAAGGCGGCGGTGGTCGTCCTCTCCGACGATTCGGAGATCGCCACCCGGATGCGCGTACGGCCGCCCTTTTCCATGATCTAGAATCCGGCGCCGTCGCCCATGAATTATCGGATTGATTGATTCTGTGTCACATTTTGCAAATCCTGCTTAACCAAAGCAGGATGTTTTGCAGTTCTCTAATTCTATATTTCAACTGATATTTCAATTGGTTATTAAAACTCGCTGGAATCGCGCGAAAGCCCATAAGCGTGACTTTCTCGTCTTATTTATCAAAGTGGCTGTGACCCGGTCGAAAATTGGCGTGACCCACCCTAAAAACGCCGTGACCCGGGCCAAAAAGCCCGTGACCCTGCCCTAAAATGCTGTGACCCGTTTTTGGCCTTAATTGAGAGCGCCTCATTGAGAGCGCCTCTCAACTGGTCATTGGTCAGTGAATCAATTTTTCTAAGAAAGAATAATAACGAAATGACCGCGTGGACCAGCTCAGGATTCGCCTTCGACGGCTTGATCGCAGCACCCGTAATGAGCAATCATTTTCTTTAAGATTCTACCGATAATCGATGGCGGTTTGACCATCTGACATTGAGCCTTTCTTAAATACAGCCCAGAATGCGGAAGCAATCCGTCGAAAGCATTCAGGTTCAGTCTAAATTTTTTCAGGGAAGATAGCGTGAGCGGCTTAAATATCAGCAACTTCATTTGGAATATTGCGGACGACGTCCTGCGCGACATATACGTGCGGGGCAAGTATCGCGACGTCATCCTACCCATGACGGTTATCCGACGGCTTGATGCCGTTCTGGAACCGACGAAAGATGCCGTTCTGGCAATGAAGGCTCAGCTCGACACAGCAGGCGTTGCAAATCAGCACGCCGCGCTCTGTCAGGCTTCGGGTGAGGCGTTCTACAACACGTCTCAGTTTCGGCTTCGCGACCTGGCATCAAAAGCCCGTCGCCAACAATTAAAGTCTGATTTTGAAGCCTATCTCGACGGCTTCTCGCCTAACGTCCAGGAAGTTCTGGACAAGTTCAAGTTCCGCAATCAAATCCCGACCCTCGTCGATGCGGATATCTTGGGCTTTCTGATCGAGAAGTTCCTTGACCCTTCGGTCAACCTCAGCCCAAAGCCGGTGCTACACCAGGATGGTAGCGAGCGCCTTCCCGGTCTCGACAACCACTCCATGGGAACGATTTTCGAAGAACTCATTCGCCGCTTCAACGAAGAGAACAATGAGGAAGCCGGAGAGCACTTCACCCCCCGCGATGTCGTGGAACTAATGGCGTTCCTCATCTTCAAACCGATCGCCGATGACATCCAGTCAGGCACCTACCTCGTGTACGATGGCGCCTGCGGTACTGGCGGCATGCTGACCGTGGCAGAAGATACTCTCATCAAGCTGGCGACCGACCATGGCAAGGAAGTGTCGGTCCATCTTTATGGACAAGAGGTGCAGCCTGAAACCTTCGCCATCAGCAAGGCCGACCTGATCCTTAAGGGTGAAGGTGCTGAAGCTGAGAATATGAAATACGGCTCGACGCTGTCGGGCGATGCTTTTCCGTCACGCGAATTCGACTTCATGTTGTCGAACCCGCCCTACGGAAAAAGCTGGAAGTCCGACCTCGACCGGATGGGCGGCAAGAAGGATATCACCGACCCGCGTTTTATCATCGAGCATGGCGGCGATCCTGAATACAGTCTGATCACCCGCTCCAGCGATGGTCAGATGGTTTTCCTCGCCAACATGCTGAACAAGATGAAGAAGGACAGCAAGGTTGGCAGCCGCATTGCCGAGGTTCACAACGGCTCGGCCTTGTTCACGGGCGATGCTGGCTCCGGTGAAAGCAATGTCCGGCGCTGGGTGATTGAAAATGACTGGCTTGAAGCCATCATCGCCCTGCCCCTGAACATTTTCTACAACACCGGCATTGCGACCTACATCTGGGTGCTGAGCAACCGCAAGTCGCCGGAGCGCAAGGGCAAGGTTCATCTGGTGGACGCCACCTCGTGGTTCAAACCGCTGCGTAAGAACCTGGGCAAGAAGAACTGCGAGCTTGGGCCTGACGACATTGAGAAAATCTGCAGCGCCTTCCTTAATGGCGAAGAGAGCGAGCAGTCGAAGGTCTTTCCCAATGATGCTTTTGGGTATTGGAAGGTCACGGTCGAACGACCGCTTCGCCTGAAGGTCGAGATGTCTGAGCGCGCGCTCAAGCGCTTCGCTCTGGCCTGTAAGGATGCAGGCGAAGAGCCGCTTATGGAACTTCTCGAGGCGGTTGCAGGTGATATTGGACCGGGCCCGCATCAGGACTTCAACGCGTTCATCGAGACCTTGGATACACTGGCTAAAGCCCATGGCGTGCGCATGACAGCGAAACGGCAGAAGCTGATCATGGCCACGCTCGGCATCAAGGATGCCGACGCCGAACCCGTCATAAAGAAAGTGACCAAAGCCAAAGGCCCGCACGAAGACGACGAGGCCCTCTATGGCCGCTACCAGAAAGTCATTAATGGCAAGGCCGTCATTGTCGAATACGAGCCCGATAGCGAATTGCGCGATACGGAGCAAGTGCCGTTTCTGGAGGACGGCGGAATCGAGGCGTTCATCGGCCGCGAGGTGCTGCCCCACGCGTCCGACGCTTGGATCGAAGACGGCAAGACAGTCATTGGTTATGAAATCTCGTTCACGCGGAATTTCTACAAGCCGCAGCCGTTGCGCCCACTGGCCGACATCGAAGCTGACATCCGTGCCCTTGAAGAAGAAACAGAAGGTCTTCTCGAAGACGTTCTGACGGGAGGACACTGAGCATGGCCACCCAGCGCTATTCCGTCACCCCCCATCCGATCGAAACGCTTCTCACCTGGGTAAAGTCGGGTGAAATCGCCATTCCCGAAATTCAGCGTCCCTTCGTCTGGGATGCGACCAAAGTCCGCAACCTGCTCGATTCCCTCTATCAGGGCTATCCGGTGGGCTACCTGATCGCCTGGCGCAACCCCTCGGTGCGCCTGAAGGACGGCTCGTCCTCCTCAGGCAAACGCATTCTCATCGACGGCCAGCAGCGGGTCACGGCACTTATGGCTGCGCTACTTGGGCGCGAGGTTCTAACGAAGGACTATGAAACTGTCCGCATCCGCATCGCTTTTCATCCCGTCGAGGAAAAGTTCGAAGTTTCAAACCCGGCCATTCAAAAGGACGTCGCGTGGATTCCTGATTTAGCCGAGGTCTTTGCGCCGGACGCCAGCCTCACGAAGCTCACGCGCGACTACGCCACACGTAACCCCGACGCCGATCAAGATGAAGTCTCGATCGTCCTGGAGCGGGTGCGCAAGATCATTAACAACCATGTTGGCTTCATCGAACTAGCCGAAGATCTCGATATAGAGACGGTGACCGAGATATTCATCCGCGTGAACTCAGCCGGCGCATCCCTCAGCCAAGCCGATTTTGCCATGTCAAAGATCGCAGCGAACGATACCTACGGCGGCAACATGCTGCGAAAGGCCATCGACTATTTCTGCCACTTGGCGATCGCGCCGGAATTCCTGTCGCGTATAGAAAAGGGCGACAAGGCTTTCGCCGCCTCCGAATTCCTGCCAAAGATGCGCTGGTTGAAGGACGTTAACGACGACCTCTACGACCCCTCCTACACCGATATGTTGCGCGTGGCGTTCACGTCGGAATTCCGACGCGGCAAACTTCAAGACCTCGTAGCCCTGCTGTCGGGCCGGAATTTTGAGACCAAACAGTACGAAGAAACGGTGGCAGAGGAATCGTTCGCCAAGCTGAAGACAGGCGTTCTGAACTTCATCAACAAAACGCATTTCGACCGGCTGACGATGATCCTGCGCTCGGCAGGGTTCATCACGTCGAAGCTGATCCGCAGCCAGAACGCCATCAACTTCGCCTATATCCTGTACCTGCGCGGCCGTGGCGAGGGCATGCCGGCGGCCGATATCGAACGGCTGGTGCGGCGCTGGTATGTCATGTCTTTGCTGCGCGGGCGCTATTCGGGCAGCCCGGAAACCACGTTCGATTTCGACATCCGGCAAATCGAATCCCAGGGCCTCGCGAAGTATACCGAGGCGGTGATCGAAGCCGAACTGCCGGAGAGCTTCTGGACAACCCTGCTGCCGCAGGAGATGGACACCTCATCGGGCTCCAGCCCCTATTTCCTCGTCTATCAGGCCGCCCAGGCGAAGCTGGGTGATCTGGGGTTCCTGTCGCGCGACATCACAGTGCGCGACTTGCTGTTGAACCGCAGCGACGTGCACCACGTCTATCCGCGCAATCTTCTAAAGAAACAGGGCATGACGCGGGGACGGTACAATCAAATCGCCAACTTCGTAGTGGCCCAGAGCGAGATCAATATCGGCATCGGAGACCGCGCGCCTGAGGTCTATTTCGCCGAACTAGCTGAGCAGTGCAATGGCGGGCCAAAGAAGCATGGCGGCATCACCGATCTGGAGGAACTCCGCGCCAATTTAGCGATGAGTTGCTTGCCAGAAAGCCTACTAAGCGGCGAAGCCCCCGACTATGGCGATTTTCTAGAAACACGACGAAAGCTCATGGCCCAAAAAATCAAAACCTATTTCGAGGGGCTGTGATATGGCGATGGCTGGATTAGACTGCGATGGAGGGGAAAGCAATGGCAGAGCGTGATGACTTGCTAGCGTCGATCGCCGCAACAACGGCTGACTACCGCGAAGGCGATCTTGCCGCCCCGACGCCAGCTCATGTTGAGAAATGGGTCAACCAGTTCGATGCAGCCGTGCAGGTGCCGATCTTACGCGAAATGGATCATGTGCTAAAGAAAACCTACTTCTCTAGGCAAAGGACAGTCGGATTTCTTGCCGGCCTATTTCAGACAGAAAAATTAGTAGGCCCTGACCCATGTGCTTTTTGGAAAAACGTCAAATTTCTGAACATACAAAAAGGCGGAGCAAGTCAAACTCAAATGCTCGCTCTTTTCAGCAAAATTCTAAAAACAAAATGTGGTTTTGAGGCAGCGGCCTGTGGCAGCAATCCCAGCGTATATGTCTATATAGATGACGCCACATTTACCGGGAACCGGGTAAAACAAGATCTGGAAAGTTGGGTGATCAAGGACGCACCAAATTCAGCCACTGTGCATGTGATCCTAATCGCCCTGCATTCTGGTGCTAGATATTATGCAGAGCACCACCACAAAGGGAACATACTAAAATCTGCAAGTGACGCTGGAAAGAATATTGATTTTCATTGGTGGTGTGCTGAGGAGTTAGAGAATCAAAAAGCACACACAAATACATCAGATGTCTTGAGACCTGTCCGCATTCCTGACGACAAAACCGTCCAAGAGTACGTCGATTCCATGACCCACAAGCCGCACTTGCGGACGGCGGGACACGTTGGTGGAAAAGGTCTTTTTACCAGCGATGAAGGAAGACAACTTCTGGAGGATGAATTTCTAAAAGCAGGCACGCGCATTCGAAAGGCATGTCCGAATTTGAATAAATATCAGCGCCCACTTGGAAACATGCTTCTCGAGACGTTGGGTTTCGGATCCTTGATTGTCACCTTCAGGAATTGTCCAAATAATGCCCCGCTGGCGCTGTGGGCTGGCGATCCTTGGTATCCATTGTTCCCCCGTGTCACCAACAGCGATACCGCCATGAAGCGCTTCATGGCCATGTTGGCGAAGGATGTGTTCTGATGTCCCAAGCCAGCCAGGTTCGCACATATGACCGCGCCGAGAGTGTCGTCTTTCTAAAGACGAACGAACGGTTTGGCGGTTTATCGAACATGGCGCCTGGCTTTCCGCTGCGAATCAACGGCGTTCGGATCCGAACGTCGGAAGCCCTCTATCAGGCCTGCCGCTTCCCGCACATGCCGGACGTACAGCGCCTCATCATCGAACAAAACAGCCCGATGACAGCGAAGATGCGCAGCAAGCCATACCGCAAGGACTCCCGGCCGGATTGGGACGCAGTGCGCGTGAAGATCATGCGCTGGTGTCTGCGGGTCAAGCTTGTCCAGAACTGGCGCGAGTTTGGCCGATTGCTGTTGGCGACCGGCGACCGCCCCATCGTAGAGCAGTCCAGGAAGGATGACTTCTGGGGCGCGAAGGTTGCCGAGGACGGTGCATTGGTTGGCATGAACGTGCTGGGCCGCCTGTTGATGGAACTGCGTGAGCAACTGAAAGAGGATGCTTCGGAAAGCCTGAAAATCGTCGAACCGCTTTCGATCCCCCGGTTTTTGCTGCTGGAACAAGATATCGAGTTGGTGAATGCCACCGATAACGCTTCACACGCCACTCAGACCATGCAGCTACCGCGAGACCTACCCCAAGCGTCTCTTTTTGATCAGCCCGCCGCCGCACGGAAACCAATGGATATTCAAAATGATTGCGCGGACAAGACGCCGCGCCAGAGCTCGCCCAAACCCTATCCGACCTATCGCGACAGCGGATTGCCTTGGCTGGGCCATGTGCCTGAGCATTGGGATGTGCCTCGAAGCAAATATCTGTTTCGAGAAATTGATGACCGAACTAACACTGGTACAGAGACGCTTTTGTCAATGCGGCAAGCTCATGGGCTTATACCCCATGCGAAGGTTTCAACAAAGCCGGTCACTCCAGATGAATTGAAGGGCTACAAGCGCGTAAAGACGGGCGAACTCGTGCTCAATCGGATGCAGGCATCAAATGGTATGTTTGCAGTAGCGCGTGAGGCTGGCCTTGTCAGTCCGGACTATGCTGTTTTTCGTTTTTTGCAGCCGATAGAGCCGGACTTTTATGTCGATCTGTTCAAGACAAACATCTACCGGGCGAAGTTCCGACAGGAATCTAAAGGGCTCGGCACCGGCATGTCCGGCTTTTTGAGGCTTTATTCGGATCGCTTCGGCACGATTCCGGTGCCGCAACCACCATCGGACGAGCAGCGCTGTATCGTTGAATTCGTCCGAAGCTATGATCACAACGTCCACCGCCTCATCCGCAACAAGCGACGGCTGATCGGGCTGTTGAATGAGCAGAAGCAGGCGATCATCAACCAGGCCGTCACGCGCGGCCTGAACCCCAATGCCCCGATGAAACCCACCGGCATCGACTGGATGCCCGAGGTTCCGGTGCATTGGGAGGTAAAGCCACTCAAGCATTGGCTTCGTGAGAGCGCAAAGGCGCTTGGTGACAAGACCGATCCTGACTACTCGTTCGATTACCTCGACATCAGTTGTGTTGGTACAGGCTATCTGACTGCAAAGCCGGAGCGCTTGCGCTTCGAGAACGCACCATCGCGCGCCCGACAGATAGTGCAAAAGGGTGACACACTAATTTCCACGGTCCGAACATACCTAAAAGCCGTCTACTTCGTTGAAGATGAATGGCCGGATTTGATCGCGTCAACTGGGTTCGCAGTCTTGCGCCCAGTTTCTGAAATCGAACCAAAATTGCTCGGCATGATCCTACAAAGCAGTACATTCATTGAACGCGTTATTCGCAGTTCAATAGGCGTCGCCTATCCCGCCATCTCTGAAACAAAGCTGGGCACCTTGCATGTTGCGATTCCGCTGGATCGTGAAGAGCAGAACCTCCTGCTGAATGCGGTTCAGGATGAAACCGGCGCGCTGAATGCAGCAATTGAAAAAGCCCAGTCAGAAATTGCGCTCATCGGTGAGTACCGCGAACGCCTGATTGCAGATATTATTACCGGCAAGTTGGATGTGCGTCACGTCGATATTGTGGTTCCCATTGATGATGTCGAAATCGACGAAGCTAAGGAGTTAGACGCCGACGACGAACTGACGGACGACGACATGATGGAGGGGGCCGATGCCGACGACTGACACCAGCGAGAAAGGTCTCGAAACCCTCATCGTCAGTTCTTTGATCGGTGACGCCGGATACGTTGCAGGCGAGTCCAAGGACTTCGACCGCGACCATGCGGTCGACCTTGCGAAGGTGAGTGCATTCATTACAACCACCCAGCCCGAAGCCGCCGAAGCGCTTGGGCTGGCTGAAGATGGCCCCAAAAGACTTCAATTCCTGCACCGCCTGCAAGGCGAGATCGCCAAGCGCGGCGTCATTGATGTGCTGCGGGGCGGCGTCAAACACGGCCCGGTCTCAATCGAGTTGTTCTACGGAACACCATCGGTGGGCAACCCGAAAGCAGAAGAGCTGTTCGCCGCCAATATCTTCAGCGTCACCCGCCAACTGCATTACTCCAAGGACGGCACCAAGCTGTCGCTAGATGCTGCTATCTTCATCAACGGCCTGCCGATTGCGACATTCGAGCTGAAGAACAGCCTGACAAAACAGACGGTCGAAGACGCCATCGAACAATACAAGCGCGACCGTGACCCCAAGGAGCTTCTGTTCCAGTTCGGCCGCTGCGTGGTTCACTTCGCTGTCGATGACCACGAAGTGCGGATGTGCACCCACCTAAAGGGCAAGGCGTCGTGGTTCCTGCCCTTTAACAAGGGCTGGAACGATGGGGCTGGCAATCCGCCCAATCCGCATGGGCTGAAAACCGACTATCTCTGGAAAGAGGTTCTGACCAAGCGCAACCTGACCGACATTCTGGAGAACTATGCCCAGGTTGTCGAAGAGACCGACGACAAGGGCAAAAAGAAGCCGCCAAAGCAAGTGTTCCCGCGCTTCCACCAGTTGGACGTCGTGCGAAAGCTACTGGCTGATGCGGAAAGCTCTGGCGCGGGCAAGCGCTACCTGATCCAGCATTCGGCCGGCTCCGGCAAGAGCAACTCCATCGCATGGCTGAGCCATCAGCTGATCGGGCTGGAGACGGACGGCAAGACCACCTTCGATACGGTCATCGTGGTGACAGACCGGCGCGTGTTGGACAAGCAGATCCGCGACACCATCAAGCAGTTTGCACAGGTCGCCTCAATTGTCGGCCATGCGGAACGCTCGGGTGATCTGCGGGCCTTCCTGAAGGCGGGCAAGAAGATCGTCATCACGACGGTGCAGAAGTTCCCGTTCATCCTGGAAGAAATCGGTGATGAACACCGGGGTCGGTCCTTCGCCGTCATCATCGACGAGGCGCATTCAAGCCAGGGCGGCCGGACATCGGCGAAGATGAACATCGCGCTCGCCGCCGATGGGGGCGAGGAAGAGGACGAAACCGTTGAGGACACCATCAACCGGCTGATGGAAGCCCGCAAGGTGCTGCCCAACGCCAGCTATTTCGCGTTCACGGCGACGCCCAAGAACAAGACACTGGAGATATTCGGCGCGGGCGTTCCGGAGGGCGGCAAGGTCAAGCATGTGCCCTTCCACAGCTATACGATGAAGCAGGCCATTCAGGAGGGTTTCATCCTCGATGTGCTGAAGCACTATACGCCAGTCGATAGCTATTACCGCCTGATGAAGACGGTTGAAGACGACCCGCAGTTTGACAGCAAGCGCGCACAGAAGAAGCTGCGCCGCTATGTGGAGTCCCACGACCACGCCATCCGGAAAAAAGCTGAGATCATGGTCGATCACTTCCACGACCAGGTCATTGGCCACAGGAAGATTGGCGGTGCCGCACGAGCCATGGTGGTCACCAGCGGCATTCATCGAGCGATCCAGTATTTTCACGCGTTCCGCGACTACCTGAAGGAGCGAAAAAGCCCTTATGAGGCGATCGTCGCCTTCTCCGGCGAGCATGAATATGGCGGCCAGAAGTTGACGGAGGCCAGCTTGAACGGCTTCCCAAGCAACAAGATCGAGGCAATGGTCAAGACGGACCCGTACCGGTTTCTGATCGTCGCGGACAAGTTCCAGACCGGTTACGACGAACCGCTGCTCCACACCATGTATGTCGACAAGACGCTGTCGAGCATCAAGGCCGTCCAGACCTTATCCCGCCTCAACCGGGCGCACCCGCAGAAGCACGATACGTTCGTTCTGGATTTCATGAACGATATCGACGGCATTAAGGCCTCGTTCGAAGATTATTACCGGACAACCATTCTCAGCGAGGAAACAGACCCCAACAAGCTGCACGACTTGAAGGCCAGCCTTGATGGCTATCAGGTCTATTCCTGGGAGCAGGTTGAGGATCTGGTTGCGCTGTATCTTGGGGGTGCCGATAGGGACAAGCTGGACCCAATTCTCGACGCCTGTGTGGCGACCTATAAAACAGATCTAGACGAAGATGGACAGGTCGATTTCAAGGGCAAGTGCAAGGCGTTCACGCGCACCTATGGATTTCTGGCCGCCATTCTTCCCTACTCGAACGCCGATTGGGAGAAGCTGTCAATCTTCCTGAACTTCCTGACACCGAAGCTCCCTGCACCGGAAGAACAGGACCTCTCCAAGGGTATCCTCGCTTCAATCGACATGGACAGCTATCGGGTGGAAGCGCAGGCCACGATGTCGATTGCGCTGCCGGACGCCGACGCCGAGATTGACCCGGTCCCGACGTCGGGTGGTGGGCGCAAGCCGGAACCGGAGCTTGATCTCCTGAGCAACATCCTGAAGACCTTCAACGACATGTTCGGTAATATCGACTGGAAGGACGCGGACAAAATCGGAAAGGTGATTGCCGAAGAGTTACCCACGAAGGTGGCCGCTGACAAAGCTTACCAAAACGCTATGAAAAACTCGGACAAACAGAATGCACGGATCGAGCACGACAAGGCATTGGAACGCGCCGTTATCGAACTGCTGACGGATCACACTGAGCTGTTCAAGCAATTCAGCGACAATCCCTCGTTCAAGAAATGGCTGGCTGAGACAATCTTCGCGGCAACCTACGATGCCGCGTGACGTGCCCCACCAAGATCCATTCAACTTGAAGTTAGTCCGCTCTCTGAAAAAGTGAACAGATGATGAAAAGTTTCCGACCAGCGAAGAAAAAGTATCCGGTT
>JAPHQU010000005.1 GCA_026195275.1 Candidatus Paceibacterota bacterium | reverse complement strand
CCTCCCTGCCCCTTCGGCGTCCGATGCCATCGGACGCCTCGGTGTCGAACATGGGTCCGTCCACCGCACCCCCGATCCGCATTAAAAAAGGCTCCCGCTGCGGGGAGCCCTTTTTTAATGGCGGAGAGGGTGTCCGCCATTGAATATAAATAACTATGTGATTTTAATTAATAATTTTAATGACACAACCTTTTAACATACACTCTAAAATACATACGGAGGCACATCAACCCAATATGCCACTGACTTTTATCAGATATCAAAAATCTGGAGCATACCCTTCTAGGTTTGCCACCAGCGCCTCATACCCATGCCTGCTCACCCTTTCAAAATCGTCTAAATCTAGCTTCTTTAATGAAGTCGAATGGAGGGCCGCCTGCCTAACCTCATCATCAGTAAGAAAACCCGTATAATCCGAACCTGGACGCAGATAATTCGTTTCAGCATCCACGTCTCTGACTGAATTACCAATTCGGACATGCACTCCCAATGTATTGGGCTCTGCTCGATGGTAATCAGCAAAAAAAGTTCGCACGCGTAGTGAGCGTATCTGTTCACTTGTTATATCGAGAAGTCGAGAGCTTTTCAGTTTCCCTGAAAACACGCCCAAAAATGCATTCCAGAATCTCGAAAGTAAGCTTTTGCTGTACTCTATTTGCAATGGGGCTGATGCGTCACTAATGACAACAAAATCGCACCCTTTCAAATCCTTTCCTGGCTTAGACACCCGCTCCAACCCTAAATTTTCATACACCCCTCCATCCCACAATCTAACTGATGCAGGGCGGTCTTTAGGCTCTAATTGTTTTGAGCTTTTATAGTTACTTTTATTCCAGCCACTTTTAGGCAGCTCAAGTTTTAAAGCGCCGAGGGCGTAGGGGACTGCCGCTGAAGCCGCAACGGCCTCAGCAATAGTGAATGATGGATTAGTGCTTTCACCGTAAATCCAGTCTCCCATATGCGCTTTTGAGAAATACCAGTTTCGCCCCGTCTCGATACAAGTCGTGTTTATTTCCCAAAGTGGATTGTCGGGTAAGTCTGTTAAATGACCGTCTACACCCCACCGTGCTCGAAGAAGGTTTGCAACGATGCGAGCCCGTTCACCAATATGAATCAGCTGACTAGGATTCTTAAACAAGACCTTGCCTGAGAATAGGCTTGATGAGGTAAGTAGACTTTTAAGTTGTGGGTAAACAACATCAAGATATTCAGAAGAAGATGGCCATTTGTTGCCTGAACGTGAGAAAATCAGTGCCGTAATCAAACTTCCGCCTGAGACGCTCGAAATACGTGAGACTTCTTTAAGTTTCTGTGCCTCCGCAAGACGCTTGAGAACGCCAAGGTGAAAGACTGCCGCACGCGTACCGCCACCGGATAACACAAGGCCAATTTTCATCTAACCCTCTACCTAATTTGTTTCCAATTTCACCGTCATGTTTTGGGCTCAACAGCAGCGCGATACCCCTGAGGTGTCCAGATCAACAACGCTGAAGGAGCACCCAATCGCAGTTCAGAAACTTTCTGCGCTGAACTTCTGTCTACACTAGACGGCCCACCACCTTTTGGGTGACTGTGCCAGGTACCCAAATACGTTAGCGTGTTCCCTGATAACCGGAACAATCTTTTGATCTCTTCCTTAAGACCTGAGGTGCCTAGTATGAATGCGCCTTTCGAATATTCGCTATCTGATGGCGCATCAATGACCCGCGTCACAATCATCCGACGATGAAGAGTTGAAATTGCGCCAAAGATAACGCCTCCATATTCGTCCTCACCAAATTTTCTTGAAATTTCCTCTATTCGTGTTGCAGCAGTTTCGGAAATACGAATTTCCCAGCCATCTGCGTGTGACGGCGGAACTGAAATAAACGGGCCAAATTGGAATTGTTCCCAGTCCACCCCAGGCTTATCGTGATCTGAATAACCAAGCCAAAGTGAAGCGTGGCTTCCAGCAGTTAAACGAATTTCATGTCGCAGTATTTTTGACATACCAGCAGTGTGTTCGGATAGCGCATCATCAGCCATTACCATAGTCGCTGAACTGCAACCTTGCCCCACTTGAACAAGTTCACTCATGTTGCTTTTGGGTAAGTGTGCTCTGAGCTTGTCATGTGAAATTCTCAGGTCAGATATCATCGCCTGAATGTCACATACCTTGGTCGTTCTTTCTGCATTTTCCCTAGCTACAAAGCCCAGTCTTCCTTGCCCAAAAAGTCCAGTTTGAAATAATGGGTTCGTCAACCATTCCGCAGAAGAGATTGCATCCCACACCTGGAGGGAGGCCGTTGTATCAATGATCGTGTTCGCGTTCAGATTTTTTTGGTCTTCTGTGTTTTCGCTAGAAAACAAGCTCACAATGTTTGCATTAATTGGTGTTGCGCTACAGGCAAGGCCTTCTAAAAGGTAAGCAACAGCATGCGTCTTATATACTCCGGGTAGTTGCCCGTCGTCTAACGAAGCGTGGCGGGCAGAATTGTGCGGAGATAATTTCCCATTATCATAAAGGGCAAACTTCCCAAGACCTGCCCGCCCAAAATGCATTGCTATCTTAGACCCAACACTACCACAGCCTAAAAGGTGGATTTGTTGTGTTTGCAGATCCTTTGGCACATGACTAATCCTCCCAAGTAAGCTTTTGGAGATTGCATGACGATGCCCAACTGGCTCTACAATCGACTCTTCGCTTACGTAGTAGAAATCTCCCACTGGAGATTTAGATAAATTCACAGATACATTGTAAGGTAGTATTTCAATATTATTGTCTTTTCCTATTAAATTGGCTGGACGCCTTGCAATTATAATAATCAAAATATCTAAATGATTATCCCCATAATTATCTCGGTAAATATTCAACAATTCCGTAAGCGGTGATGATAATAATTTTTCGCACCCTAAGCTCTGTGATAGTTCACATAGGCTTCTGAAATCGCTTACCGAGTTAGGAGCATAATCGGAGCTAATATGATTTACATTAGGCCACACACACAATGCGACTGAATATTGCGATGAAAGAGCCGATATTTTTAAATCCTTAACTCTGCCGAATATTTGCTCGTAATTATCAGGAATATCAGAGTCGAGCACTCTTGCCATAAAGCTAAAATCTTCAGGGGCCAACTCATCAATAAGAATTTTGGCTGCTAGCAGCTTATGTCCAGCCTCATCTGAAATTAATCCCTCTAAATAGGACTGATCAGCTATGAGTGTGCCTGACAGTTGGTCTCGACGCTGGGGTTCCCATCCTTGTTTTATTAGGTCGATTAGTTCGCCTAAAGCCGCATCTCGGAGCCATTGGTGAACTTGGTTGATTACTCCCATGATGCCATCAGGTTGAGCCAAAAGATCAGAAACTTTGCCCTCAAAAAAGCATGGGCTTACTTCTCCTCTTGGGCTTCGATAGGGATTTATGTGAGGTAAGTTTGAAGGGAAGTCAGCCCGCAAATAAACGGATGGTTCTTGTGCTGGGTAGTTTTTAGGGAAATACACAAAAACGGTTTCTACACCATTAACACCATTCTCATTTGGAATGTTCTCAGGTTGGTGTTCAAGCACACGGAATTTAAAACTAACTTGCAAAAGCCAGTCATTAATTAGATTGCCAACTCGTACCGAATCAGAAATTACGTGTGGGTGCCGCTCAATAACGGCTACATCACGACGAATGTTTTCCGTTAGTGCAACTGCCGCCTTCTTCTTCCGTTTACCTAGTTTGTTCGCCATGACCAACTCGGCTTGTCGTCGCGCCTAAGGCAGCCGCAGCGCCAGATACCGATGAACCTGTCTTTCTAGGAGGCTCAAAACCATTAGACGTTATGGAAAACTCTAGAGGCCCTGGAACATCTTCAGATGGGTATTCACCAGTACAATAAAAGCGCTCTTTATCATCAACAATATCGACATATTCTCGTTTTGCTCTCTCATGAGGAGGGTTGGGTTCCTCTTCTAAGATTGGCTTCGAGCTCGCAACGATATATCCCCTGGTGACCTCCCTGATCCGCGACAACGCATGTCTCGCCTGTTCGCTAACTTTTGCCGCCTCCCCATTGTCACTCCAACTGTCATGAGACAAAGATCGCCACGAACAGTGGTGCGGGGAAAGCAGAAGGTCATATTCAAGAGGCTCAAAATTTCCGGCTTTATGACGTTCATCAAGGCGGTCCCAGACCTCCACGCCAGCATCCCCTCCTGTCAAATAAAGGCAATACCCACCATCAGTTCCTGCCGTTATTTTAGGCCACAAGTGATATTGCAAAATGATACTGGAACGGTTTGATGCCAATTTGCCATCATCACCCTCTGCCTCCCCGGCAGGAAGCGGGCCTAAAACAGTCATTTTAGTGAAGCCATTATCCTGACCATTCACCTCACAGAAAACATCATCTATTTTTGAGACAATTGACAAAATATCGTCGGTTTTGCCTTGCTCATCCTCACCAATAATCCGAATACGGTCCCCTTCGGCCATGTCGGTTATAGATGTTGCCTCATTGTTATCTCTAAATGCCTTAACCCGTCTTTTTGCCTCTTTACTGACTGCTTTTGCATCAGCACAAAGCGGATTTCCCTTAGAAGCCCTTCTAAATACAACCGGTGACGACCATATTTCGCGCACAACGATTTTCTTTTCCTCACCTTCGCCAGGCTCATCTTCATATTCGGCAAGAGGCCCAAGATGGAGGTTCCTATCAGCTCCTGAACAATGATCTTGATCAGGATGTGAGAGAACAAACACATCGACGTAGGGACGCTTATTTTTATCCTCATTTAGACGTTCACGCAGATCTGCACTAACATCCCGAGTGTCATCGTTTTCATCCTCTGCTTTCTGCCGGATGTTAATATCAATCAGGATCGTAGTTTCACGCTCATCATCAAGCTTGATGAGTGTCATGTCCCCGTTGTCCACCGGGAAAAACGTGATTTTTCCTGCCATATTGACCTCTAGAATGAGATTCCAAATCAATAACTTGTGCTGAGTTGACCCGCCAACAGCCTATATATAGTATATACAGCGAAATTTGCAAGCATAGAGGGCGGGCCACCCTCAGACTCGCCAGAAGGCCAAAGTTCGATATGTGGGTTTGAAGTATGAAGGTTGAAATATTTAACGTCGATCATGGCAGTTGCGCTCTTGTAACGACACCAAACAACAAACATCTACTGATGGATTGTGGTAGCTCTGGTGCCTCATTGCTAACGCGCTGGTTGCCTGGAAACCTTCTTGCTGGGCGAAGCATTTACTTATTAGACGAACTCCTTATCAGTCATGCTGATGAGGATCATGTTAGTGGCATGGAGTCGCTATATAACGCAAACATAACTGTTGGCTGGATTGAATCAAATAACAGTCTAACACCTCAGGTCATCAGAAGCTTAAAGCCTGAAACGCCCGGCCCTGGTGTGAACCTATTTTTACAGAAACTTTCTGCTCAAAACCGTGCTTGCTCTCAACGCGGACTTCTAAGCGGTTTGCCCCCTTCCCCTCCTAGGTTAGCCATAAATAAAATCTCATTTCGATGCACGTACACTGCCTATGGCGAGTGCACAGGCCTAAACAATTTAAGCCTTGTTACGTTTCTGTCTTCCGGCGGTTTATGCATGATTTTTCCTGGAGACATTGAAGCTTCAGGCTGGCGTGTACTTTTAAGAAATGCTGATTTCCGAAGACACTTGGCTGGTGTTAACGTCTTTGTGGCCTCTCACCACGGCAGGCGCAGTGGCTACTTTTCAGAAGTATTTAATCATTGTAGTCCCAAACTCGTCGTATTCTCTGATAGCTCAATCTCGCATGATTCTCAGAATACAGCAGCCTTGTATCGCCAGCATACCAGTGGAATTACTTTTTCAGATAATGCCCATCGCCACGTTCTGACAACTCGCAATAACGGCAACATCATTTTTCAAGCTACTACTGATTCATTTCACGCAACCATCAATCGTGCATAAATATTTTATGAACCGTAGCCAAAAACCGTCACGGATATATTGATCAATATTCATGCATACGCCGGTGTAATGAAAATATGAAATATATGCCTGACGACAAGACCTTAGAGCTAGAGGTAAATGAAGCAATCGAGATGATTGTTCAGAACGGCCTTCACATCCCAAAGCGGGCATCAATGTTGATGGCATATGGAGTAAATGCTTCAAATTTATTTGCGGATATCAATCATCAGCTACCTGGTTTTATACAGTTGATTGATGTTCCAAAAAACCTATCCCCTAACGACAGAGAACATCTAAAAACGGACTTCCGTAATTGGTGTATAGGAAATGGCTTTAGAGAATTGATCGAGGGTATCGAAGCATTCTTGAATTCTCTCTTTCAGATA
This sequence comes from Candidatus Paceibacterota bacterium, assembly GCA_026195275.1. Classification (NCBI taxonomy): domain Bacteria; kingdom Bacillati; phylum Minisyncoccota; species Minisyncoccota bacterium. Next base: position 5,758 of record JAPHQU010000005.1, on the reverse strand, counting down.
ATTGCTCCAACTGATCTCTACTTCAAGGGTAAATCTTCCGAAAAAGCAAAAGGCGCAATAGAGAAATTTGAGCGCTTCGGCGTGTGGGATAAACTAACCCACCTTGAAAAACGTTATGGCTTCAGGACTGAAATGGGACACTATTTTGAATCTCTTACACAGGCTCGTAATTGCCTGACCCACCGCAATGGAATTGTCGGTGAAAAGGACACGAAAAAGAAGGGTTACCTGGAACTTGAATGGCTGGGCATTGATATTCGGATTGAAGAATCCGATGGTACTGAACACATAATAACGCTTGATACACTGGGCCCCATTGAGAGCTCAAAATTCAATACCCAAGATAATGCAAAGATGCATTGCACGTATGTGAATCGTTCTCTGAAATTTAATAATGGTGATTTTCTTGAGGTTCCCCCTCGGTCTCTTCAAGAGATCTGTTCAATGTCCATATACACAATTGCAAAACTCCATCAGCTTATTATGAACTGGTTGCTTGAATACGGTATTCATCTGAACAATGGAATGCCCTTGAATGATCCAAAGGCTCAAATGCTTCTTGAAGCGGAATGGCCTGAGAATTTTAGAGAGTAATTAATTCATCAACAATTTTATGCGGATCGAATTTCAAGACCTCGGACAAACGCAATAGCTCCACTACGTCAACACGCCTTTGTCCGCTTTCTAAACGAGCGACAAAAGACTGATATTCCTCAATTGCATTAGCCAAATCAGCCTGCGTCATTCCAACGGCTTCACGCTGCTGAATCAAAAAAACAATCAAAGCCTTGTGTCGCTCCGAGCCTAATGTCTTTTCCATTGCACCCTCCGTAAAGGGTGCTTCACTTAATCTATTTTTCAGATTATCTTAAAATCAGATGATTCATAAGTATTCCTATCTGATTGGTGAAAATTGGCAATGAAACGCGAAGTCGCAGCGATATGTTTATTATTCTCAATCCTGTTATCAGCCTGTCAGCCATACCTGGGACAACCTGCCACATCAGTACAAAAAACACCAACCACACCCGACCCAGATTGGAAACAAGTTGGAGATTGGTACATTATCTGTGTGCCTGAGACGAAGAATGCTGTTGGCCAAATCAGGATCAGGAAGCATTGTAGAATTGAGAAATACGACTTCCTAAACATCGTAAAGATCACTCAACACGGAATTACCGTCCTTACCGCTAGATCCGCTGGAAGAGCTTGCGGACCATCATACGCACGGCATGCAGCGGTCGATGGCCTCCCAATAGAGCAACTAGCTTCGGAAGAGCAAATTACCCATCTATTACAGGGTAAGACCTTTGCTCGTGAAACTCAGTCAGCTTGGCCAGAATGTCGGATCACGATTGAACAAACTAGCCTCGACCATTTCGAGGAGGCGTATACGATCATGCTGGAACGATGGCAGAAATTGTGAGCCTCCAATCTAAGGTAGGGGGGGGAGGTTCTAAAAGTGGGAAACACGATCCCCACAAGACCGTTCCCCGAACTTATTTTTAGCGCCCGTAAGTTTTGATATTCATCCACAGCCAACCACTACCACCACCACTCACCCCCTATAATAAATAGGGGGTGGTGGAGCGTGTTTTGAGCTACACCGCTCCACTATAACCTGCTCCAGCATTATCTGGTGGAGCAACCTGGATAAATTGACCAACTTCTACAAATTTCCGTGGACGACGGTTTTCGTCAGGGCGCTCAACTACGATAAAGTAGCCCTCTTCAATCCACGATCTCATCAGAACGTTGGCGCGGAATCTCCCTGCGGATGTTGACGCATCAAATCCAATGATTTTTCCAACAATGTGGCCGACCCACAGTTTAGCTTGCACGTTCTCTCGATATCCTTGACCAGCCACAGCAGATTGAATCATTAATATTACGTTCGGCGTAATTGCGTCATATGGATTAGGTGGCTGCCAGCGCTCTACCACCCCAACATGATCGCCATTTTGTAAAGTGACGTTCACGATCCGATACCAGTCGGATTTATCTACGGGTGGAGCGATATTTGATTTGTCATCGATGACACGAAAATATCCTCTGTGAGTGTCCATCCCTAGTTTGGCTGCCTCGTTTTCTGTCATGGGATTAATGACACAGCCTGATCGTGCTGCGGCAAGAACCGAGCTTGCACCACGTGCCGCTTCCGCTGAGATCTGCTCTCCATTCAACTTACGACTATGATGAACGAGCAATATGGCGCAATTTGCTTTGTCGGCAATGTCCGCCCATGCTTTTGCTACAGCATCCATTGCCACATTGTCATTTTCTGATGCTGAATGACTGGATACGAATGGATCAATGATCACAACATCAATGTTTTTGAATTTGATTTCTTCAATCAGATCTTGCTTCACACCGTCATCGACAATGGCACCTTCACGAGAATTCATGGTGATACAGAGTTTCTGATCACGTCCTGAATTCACGAACAATCGACAATCATCACCGCCAATGTCCTGGGATGTGATTCCATAATGTGAACAAGCTGCGATTATACGACGCTCTAGTTCATCATATGGATCTTCCAGTCCCATAATCGAAACCCTCAGAGCTCCCCTATGAACATGCTCCCCGAGTAGGGGCTTTCCCGTCACCATGGCCAAGGCTTGCATAATCGTCAGTGCCGATTTGCCAACCCCTCCTGGAGCGACAAGGAGGCTGACATATTTTCTAATAATGGATCGTCCATATAAAAATTCTCTAGGCTTAATATTTGCCTGCTCAATCATAGTGAAACGAGAGGGAGATATGCTGGTTCTGAAATCACCTAATATGGTTTGAAGCCGCTTTAATGACAGGGTGTGTTTGACATCCTCATCCATCACAAACCTCCTCATACATCATGAGGATACTGGCAATTTCATGCGTATCTTCCCAAGCCCAAGAAAAGGGCGTTAAACAGGCTGCTCGAGAAACGGAATGAGGAATTACCCTATTGAAATGTGCCTCATATGCAGCATCGATAAATTTTTGGAAGCTCCAATCCTCAAGTGCTTCAAGAGTTCGATCTAGAACGATCCCTAACCGTGCTGTGTATTCTCCATGCCAAGGGTATTGCGATAATTCGTGTATGGCTAAATTCGCTTCTATGGCAATTCGTTGAAAACGGCGACGAATACCTGATTTTTTGATTACATAATCGAATCTGATCCTTCGTAGTCTTTCGGCATGGGAAGGTTGCCCCGAGCTCGGGGGAAGAGTACGATTAGGCATCTTCTGAACACCTCTTGATAACCCTCGTCGGCGGCCACCGAACGGGGGTTTTTGCTTTCTACATTGTTGTGGATTTTGGCAACTCACCATTTCGGCCAACAACGGATGCTTGCTGGTCTCTTTCTTCAATGCATGAAGAAATGTACGAGTCGACTTCACTCTCCAACCAACCCACAGCGCCCCGCCCAATCCTGATTGGAAGTGGAAACAACCCCTCGTTCATAAGGTTATAAATTGTAGATCTCGAAAGCCCGGTAAGAGCTTCAACTTTGGTACGCCTGAGAATTTTTTGCATGGCTATGGCTCCTGTTGCTTGGATTTGGCATCTACAGGAACAAAACACAGGATGATCAGCCTAAAGGGAGGCAAAGATTCAACAGTTGGATAGTGCTATCTCAATTCTCTGAAAGTCATCATCGATATATTGATCAATAAGCAAAGCATGCCCCGTTGCTCCCTTTATTATTTCGGGAAGCCAATCAGGCGACAGAACAAGATCACGAATACTAAAGGATTCACCTTTTAGAACCATAGCCAAAAGGGAAATTGCATAATGCAGGATGGGAAGCGAAGGCTTCCACTCTCTTTTTCTGAATGTCTTTTCGCTTTGCAAAACGTCAAAATTACTGCCGCTCGTTGCGTAGGTTTCATCAAGGTATTTAAGCCGCAATTCTCGGTTTGATTTCTTAAGGCTGTCAGGAAGGTGCGTGGCGAATTGGTGTTGGCGGATGATGTCTCGAGCCAATTCAGCAACGCACAATCTCTTCCATACTCGTGCTTCAAGCTGTCGTAACTTGCCGTCAATTTGCTGGTTTGGATACTGCCTATATTTTTCGTAAACCTCTGCCCTTTCCGGCGATCCCTTTTGGGTGGCTTCTTTCAAAATCCATGACTTAGATGCTTCCACTAATTCATCACGCTTGTGATATTCGCCCTTACCAGGGTAGGCAATGATCGCCAGAAAGGCGATTGCTCCCATATACCCAGTAGGAATAACAGTACGTTCAAGGATAACTCGAGTTGGCAATGCTAGTTATCCCACCTGCCTAGGTTTACTTCTCCAGACTTAAAACTTTTGTCACAATATTTTTCCCACTCACCCATCAACTCACGTCTCTTCTCGAACAAATCACCACGACGATAAGCCGCTTCAACTTTGTTGGCGATGGTGTGAGCGAGGGCCATTTCAGCAACCTCCTGTGGGAATGAGGTCTGTTCAGCCGCCCAATCGCGGAATGTCGAACGGAAGCCGTGAGCCGTGATACCTTCCTTCTCCATCCGCCTCAGGAGCATCAGGAACGCCATATTGCTAAGAGGCTTTTTGACACGTTGACCGGGGAAAAGCGGAAGTTCAGGCTTCATTGAAAATTCCTGCCCAACCGCTTTGAGAATATTCACGGCGCGATCCGACAGAGGCACTCGGTGCTCTTTGTCGGCTTTCATGCGTTCAGCCGGTATCGTCCAGGTTTTGTTATCCAGATCAATTTCAGCCCATGTTGCACCCAACGCCTCCCCCGTTCGAACGGCTGTCAGAATTGTAAACTCAAACGCACGAGCAGCCGTGCCTTGTTGCTCACGTAATTCTTTGATGAAGTCACCAACCTCTGTGTAGGGCAAGGCTGCATGATGCTTTACGCGCCGCACTTTCGAACGGGCGGGCAAGAGGTGATCGAGATTGCCTTTCCAGCTAGCAGGGTTTTCCCCGGTTCGATAACCACGAACTTTGGCCCAATCCAAAATGGCCTCTATCCGCCCCCTCACCCGAGAAGCCGTTTCAGCCTTTTTCGTCCAAATGGGTTCCAGCACCCGCATCACAAGGCCCACATTGATGGAGGCAACAGGCAAATCTCCAAATTCAGAATAAGCGTAGGTTTCCAATGTGGCGGACCACTGAGCCGCATGCTTGGCGTTTTTCCAGCCGGATTTATGCGACTCGATATATTCCTCAGCAGCCTTCTGGAAGGTGATGGAATTTGCCTGTTCCAGGCGCTGGGCAACGGCATCTGCTTTCTTCTGCTCAAGTGGATCGATCCCATTGAGCAGCAGCTTGCGGGCATCCTGTGCCTTTTGACGGGCGTCCTTGAGATCAACAAGCGAGACCGGCCCAAGCCCCATCGTGTGGGATTTGCCCTGAAAGGTGTATCGGAAGGCCCAATTTTTGGTGCCGGATTTCGTCACCTGGAGCCACAGGTTGTTCCCATCTCCATGAAACCCAGGTTTCGTGATGGATGCGACAGACCGCGCTGTGAGCTTATTCGTTTGCCTTGCCATGTTTCCTCACACCAACAACATACATATAAACATACATTACAAACCTGGAACACGCAAGATCGCCTTGGAACACGCCGGAACACGAAAACGCTAAAAATCCTTGTTTTCTGAGGGTTATGAAAGAAAAAAGCCCCGGTCTCTGGGACCGAGGCTTTGTATTCTGGCGGAGAGGGTGGGATTCGAACCCACGGTACGCGTAAGCGCACAACGGTTTTCGAGACCGCCCCGTTCGACCACTCCGGCACCTCTCCGCAATCGT
>JAPHQU010000004.1 GCA_026195275.1 Candidatus Paceibacterota bacterium | reverse complement strand
GGCATACGATATGTATAGTTGAGCATTTTTGTAATCTTTGTTCCATCAACACAAATTGGATACGAGTACCCCTTCCAACTACCTGGCGCCGTAGGTATACGACCCCGTGTTAAGTGCCACACCCAAAAAAATGCAAGTCGTACCATCCACGGATAAATAGGTAACGCTTTCTTCCCTACTGCCTTTGCCATGTCCTTGCCATACACTGCTTCTCCAGGAGGCGCTAGATTAAATGCTTCATATGAAATAGAGACATCATCAAAAGCTAATCTTGACACAATATCAGTGACGTCATCTTCGTGAACATATTGCCGTAGCCATTTTGGTGTTACTGGTACAAACGATACCCATAACGAAATAATATTATAAAGGATTGACCCCTGTCCTTTAAGAGAACCGGACAGGGATGCCTGAAGCCCAAATCGGATACGAGCAAAACGTCCTCGAGGTCCAGTAATCGCAGCTGGTCGGAGAACTGACACTGAAATGTCCCTTTGCTTTTTAGCTACATCATATTTTTCCTTAAGATGTTCTTCACACACACGTTTCTCTTCGGAATAAAGATAATTAGTCTTACGGAATGGTTCATCTTCTTTATACTGATGACTGGTAAGATTGTCTGCAAATGCGCCATAAGAAGATACTGTTGAGAAATGTATGAGTCGTTTAACTGCCGGCGTGTCAAAAGCGAAATCAAAAATATTATCAGAACCATCAACGTTCCACTTCCACTCAAGTGGTCGGTCTCCATACATCTCACGAATCTGCCACGCAGTATGTACAACAACATCGGGATTGTATTTTGCTACTTCCCTCTGCCATGTGCTATCTGACGTATTTGCAGTGATCCACACCACCTTGTCATTTCCTCTGAGAAGATCCGGCTCAAGCTCTTTATCGAGCGCAACAATCCGCGTGACGTCATCGCGTTTTGAGAATTGATCGCAGAGCATCGCGCCGACATACCCAGCAGCCCCAGTTATAAATAGTGTGTGTTGTTTCATGTCTGTTTGTTATGACCCAAACTTGGATAGGACAGTTTTTATCGTCTTTAACGCGATCACTACGTCAAGCAGGAGCGAACGGTTTTTAACATAGTACACATCATACATTAAACGTGCTTGTGTATCTACAACCGACTGCGGGCTAATTTGGTTACCTTTTTCGTAATCCTGCTTTATCTGTGCCCACCCCGAAAGACCCGGCTTGATCACGCTTCGTGTGTTATAGAATGGGATCTCGCGTGAAAGGCGCTCATTGAGCCCCTGCACATCAGGCCGCGGACCAATGAACGACATGTCTCCACGCAGAATATTCCAGAGTTGGGGCAATTCGTCGATACGTGTTTTCCGGATAAGCGCACCAACCTTTGTAACCACGTTGCTCGTCTCGCCTATCCATACACCATCTTCGTTGCGTTCCATGCTCCTAAATTTGTACGCGGAAAAGACTTCGTTATTCTCTCCAACACGTCTCTGTGTGATAAAAATGTCTCCACCATCTTCTATCTTGATAGCCATGATGACGAATGGGTATATCAAAAGCGATACACCTCCGATGAGGATTGCTCCACTAATATCCATGGCACGTTTAAGTATGTTGTAGAAAACTCGGGGACTTGTTGAGATGTTCTCAAATATCCAACTCTCGTTAAGTGCGCCAATTGGGACTCGATCAAATACATCTTCGTAGACCGCATGTATATCAAGGAGAGTTACATCCTCAGTATCAGCAAACATACCCGGGAGAAGCCCGGCGGTTTTGCGACTCTTAATATCAATGACGATGACAGCGACACCTTCCTTGATCGCGCAAAGTATTTTGTCGTGCATTGCTTGGGTATCATCTGTGCTATCAACATCAATGATATGTACAAATTCGAGGAGATACCGCGGGTTTGTGTTCACCTCCCCAACAAGCTCCGATACCTCATCGCTATGCCCGATAATCAGCGCGCGCTGTTTTTTACGCACACCAATACGGGTTGCTATGAACATCCGCCACACAAGTATAAATAAAGATGATATCACCGAGTAGAGTACCAGGTTCGTCTTTGGAGCAATGTTTACAAATGGCGCAAGAAAGAAAAAAAGTGCAGCAAGAATAATATTCACCGTTTGGGCATTAAGAACGACCTTGGGAAGCTTACTGCGGAGAAGTGTCGTGTGTTTATCATAAAGACCCGAGATAAAGAATACTGCTACCCACACCAGAAAGAGAACCGAGAACGGTTCAAGATGGTTATAAAAGAGGGTGTCGCTTGGCACCTCTGCGTAACGCACAAACAGCGTTACCCATAGTGCGAGCAAGAATGCGGCAATATCACCAAAAAGCAAGGCAAAAGGCTCTTTTTTGTTTGCGATAGTCATGTGTCTATGACTCTCACAATACAACAAAAATATAAGATGACAAGTTACTCACGTGTTACTGATCTTGTGAAGTATCGTGTACTATTAGCATATACATGAAGAAAAAGAATATCCTCTTCCTTATAACCAAATCAAATTTCGGCGGAGCGCAACGCTATGTATTTGATCTTGCGTCCTCACTGCCAAAAGAAGAGTACGCGGTAACTGTTGCGTTTGGTGGGCAGGGCGTACTTCAAGATAAGCTTAGAGAAGTCGATATACAAACCGTCTCGATAAATGGTCTTGATCGAGACATCTCTTTATTTAAAGACTTTGCTGTATTTAAGAATGTGTACTCGCTCCTCAAGGAGACACGTCCGAATATTATCCACCTCAACAGCTCAAAGATCAGTGGTATCGGCGCGCTCATGGGGCGCATCACAAAGGTCCCCCGTATCATATTCACTGCACACGGTTGGGCGTTTAACGAAGAGCGCCCTATCTGGCAAAAGGTGCTGCTTTGGTTTTTCTCATGGCTCACCGTCTTACTCTCGCATCAGACAATTGCCGTATCACACCAAATCAAAGACCAGATAGGACGCGGACCACTCACAAAGAGAAAAACCGTTGTCATACACAATGGTGTAAAACAAGCCGGGGTGTTCACCTCAGAGGAAGCTCGAGAGATCATCCTTGAGAACAATCCAAATATGCGAGAGTCTCTGCCGAAAGACGCTTTCTGGGTCGGCACTGTCTCTGAGCTCCATACAACGAAAGGACTCCTCTATGCGATCAGGGCGCTTCAACAAATACGAAAAACGCACCCTAAGGTTATCTTTGTTGTTATTGGCGAAGGTGAAGAACGAAAAAACTTACAAAAATCAGTACAAGACGCGGGGTTATCTGATTGTGTATTTTTCCTTGGTTTTATTGATACTGCCGCACAGTATCTCAGAGCATTTGATATCTTCACCCTCACCTCTATATCAGAAGCGCTTTCTTATACCATACTTGAAGCGGGGCTCTCCGAACGAACGGTTGTGGCAAGTGATGTTGGTGGCATACCGGAGATCATCACCTCAAGAGACAACGGGATCCTCACCCCTGCCCGCGACTCTCAATCAATTGCCGAGGCTGTTCTTTCTCTCATAGATAACCCGGGGTTACGACAGAGATATGGCGAAGCACTCAAAGAAAAAGTTGTTGCTGACTTCTCTCTGGAACAGATGCTACGGAAGACTGTGCGTATTTATGAATCATAATCTCTACATACCGATGAATTCGCGGTGTGTGTCTTCTTTGTGTGTCGCCCGTGCATAACGACGCATCCCCATCAATATTCCGAGACCGATATATTCAGTTACCAAATGAGAACCCCCATAGCTCATGAACGGCAGTGTTGTTCCGGTGACCGGCAGAAGCCCGATGTTCATACCAACGTTCACTAATAAATGACTGATAAATAAGATTGCCAATCCAATACCAAAGAGAATCTCAAAATTACTCGCGCCCACCATTGCGTTCTCAAGAATACGCCAGATGACGATAAAGAATATGCCAAAGAGCATGATCACCCCAACAAAACCCCATTCTTCTGCAAATGCGGCAAATATAAAGTCGGTCTCGTACTCGGGTAAAAACTGCAACTTCGACTGTGTTCCGTATCCCACACCTTTCCCTAGAATCTGCCCGGAACCAACAGCGATAGTTGACTGGTACGCGTTATACCCCGTACCTTGGATATCAGCTAGTGGATGCAAGAAAGTGAGAATGCGCTGCTTCTGATAGTCCTCAAAGACATACGACCACATACCAAAGAGTCCAACGGCGCCAAGAAGCAATACGAGCAAGAGGTGTCTCTTTGATATGCCCGAGACGAGCACGAAGCCAAACCAGAGCATCGCAATAATGACCGCTGAGCCAAAATCCGGCTGCAAGAGAACTAGCAAGAATATAACGAAAGCATAAAAGCCTGAGACGAGAATATGTCGAATGTTTGCAATCTCGATGTGTCGGCGCGAGAAGTATTTCGCAAGCAAGAGGATCACCACCAATTTGATCGGGTCAGACGGTTGGAGCGCGAACACGCCAAAGTCAAAACGACTTTGCGCTCCTTTTGCAATGTCTCCAAAAACAAATATCAGGAGGAGGAGGAACGTCGAAGCGAGAAAAAGTGCCACAATAGTACTCGTTCGACGAAGAAATCGGAAATCAATAAAACTCAAAACAAAAAAGAGAGCGACCCCGACCGCCGCCCAGATCAATTGGTTCTCAAAGAAATAATTCTCACCAACAAACGAGTTCATGGTGAGCACCCCCGCCCCCACAAGGAGTAAAGAAGACACAAGAAGCACCCAATCAATATGAGAAAACAGTGTTCGTGCGCTCCGGACCACTCTCTCTTTTTGTGATAACCAACCGTTCATGAGGACTACTCTCGAAATGGTGCCTGCGGAACGATCTCGATTCTACTCACGACTCCAGTGAATGGACGAGGCCATGTGAAGACCACAATCTGTGATGACTGTTGCTGAAGGCTTTCTATAGCGGTGCGCGACGAGGCTATCGCGGTATCCTGTTCGTCAAACACGGTAGCAACCACTTCAATATTATGAATATCAGAGAACGAGTTGTTCTTAATTTCCGCGGTGATTCGTGGTGCTGAGGTCTCCTCGGTAAGTTCTCGGTCTCCTACCGCAAGACCTTTTACTGGAGAATCAACCCGCTCCCATTCAAGTGGCGAAAGGAACTCAAAGAATGTCCTTGCGGGAACACGGTTCCCGGTTGCGACACCTCCCTCGAACACCGACGTGATAGCATTAGGGATTACGTATGTGACACCCTTCCGCTCCGCAACAAGTATATTCTCCGCGTCAAAGAGCTTGAATGAATATGGCGCCGCGACTACCCCTGCGGAGAAATTTGGATTGCTCACATACGCTACTGCGTTGTATACGCCCGGTATCACTTCAAATGACCGCGCCCACAATACCACCTCAGGCTGCACTTGTGACTCATGAAGAAGCGCACATGGCCCACCTCGATCGATACTGAGCTCCCCTTGGTTCTGTACTCCATCAAAACATGTTGGTTGTTCATACCAGAGAAGAAAAACAGGCACCCCAACAACCACGAAAAGGAAGAGTGTGACACCTCCGAGGTATATTGCTCGACGCTTTGCTGCCCATGACATATATCTCTATTGTAACAAAAAAAGGAAAAACCGCCCTATAGACGGTTGAAAAGATCGGACGGACCAAGTGCAACACTCGGTCCGTCCGACGTGGCAGCGTACTACTTACGACCCTATAAGTAAGACACGAGAATTGTGAGAAACGTGTCACTATAGACCAGGAGTGATGCGATATATCGCGAATATACCGAACACTCGGTCGACACAAGAGATCAAGACAGAAGTTGTTCTTATTACTTCTTATCTCATCTTCAAATGCCACAGATCCACAACAGCCGCTTTGCCTACGAACTGTTGTGACTAGTGGATTTGACCACGAGGTCTTACCTCAAGTTGGTACCGAGGACTCACTCTTCCGCGCCACATATACCAAGCGGTAGTATCTCAAAAAGAACACTCTGGGTCAACAAACAAAAATTCGCACCTTTTGTTCTGGCGACTAGCTACTTTCCCCATCAAAGAGTATCATCGCCTCTACTGAGCTTAACTTCTGTGTTCGGAATGAGAACAGGTGGTTCCTCAGCGATTAATCACCAGAACAAAAGGTGCGAATATCTAACACGTCACACTCAAGTACTCAATGATAAGTCCGACTCCATGTCGGACAAAGAAAAAACAATGATGGTGACCACGAATGGTCGGGGTGGAAGGGATTCGAACCCTCGACCTCTGGCTACCGAAGCCAGCGCTCCACCAGGCTGAGCTACACCCCGTTACTATTCATGATAGAAAGTTGGTGGAGCCGGCAGGATTTGAACCTGCGACCTTCCCAAGACGAGATGCTCTCTCGCGACACACGCGTGTTCCTGACCCACCCCTTAAGTTGGCAGCTCATGGAGTAAATCAATCCAAAAGAACTGAGAAACAGCGTGTGACCTTTCTGAGCTACGGCCCCAAACACCCATCATTGAATACTTGAGTTGGTAAAAACAAACTTTTTGTTTACAGCGATTTTCAGATTTCCTAACAGGAGTACGACGAATTAGTACTCCTTGGCTAAACACATTACTGTGCGTACACCGAGAGCCTATCACCTAGTCATCTCCTAGGGGTCTATGATCTCTTATCTTGAGGTTGGCTTCCCGCTTAGATGCTTTCAGCGGTTATCCATTCCCGACATAGCTACTCGGCAGTGCCGCTGGCGCGACAGCCGATACACCAGAGGTCAGTTCATTCCGGTCCTCTCGTACTAGGAACAACTCCTCTCAAAGATCGACGCCCACAGCAGATTAAGACCAACCTGTCTCACGCATGTTCTCACGAATTACTTCGTGCATTGGACTGTAGCTTTAACTGACACACCATTACAGTGTGCAGATAACTGACGTTCAGTCTCTACGGACCCCCTTCACTTGCATGCAAGTGCGGGGTTTCCTCGGTATTGCCCTCCCTGAATGGGTTCGGGTTTTACCGATATAAGTCAGCTTTACTAGGTGTTACGAAAACACCCAGCCGCCGTGATTAGATTGATTAATTCTCATTGAATAAACGAAAAGACTTCGATTTTGTGTCGTTAGAGTGGACTCAGACTGTTGAGAAGTCAAATAAATTCAACTTCTCAACGGTCTGAACCCAGCTCGCGTACCTTTTTAATTGACGAACAGTCAAACCCTTGGGACCTTCTCCAGCCCCAGGATAAGGTGAGCCGACATCGAGGTGCCGAACATTGCCGTCGATATGGACTCTTGGGCAATACCAGCCTGTTATCCCCAGGGTAACTTTTATCCGTTAATCTCGAGCTCCGTCTAAAGGAAACTCTCGGTTCACTAAGCTCCGCTTTCGCGCCTGCTCGGGATGTACCCCTTGCAGTCAAGCCCTCTTTTGCCTTTACACTATCGGCACGGTTTCCATTCGCGCCTAGAGGACCTTAATAGACTCCTCCGTTACTTTTTAGGAGGAGAGCGCCCCACTCAAACTACCCACCAGATACTGTCCCTACACGTTTTTTCCGTTCAGGTTAGAGAATGCAAATTGAAAGGATGGTATTTCACTGGCGACTCCACGATCCCCGAAAGGTCCGCTTCAAAGTCTCCCATCTATGCTACGCAGTCAACTCACACCCCCAATATCAAGCTGTAGTAAAGCTCCTGGGGTCTTTTCGTCTAGCTGCAGGTAGGCGGCATCTTCACCGCCATTGCATTTTCACCAAGCTCTTCCTCGAGACAGTGCCCCAGTCGTTACACCATTCGTGCACGTCCAAAATTACTGGACTAGGAATTTCGCTACCTTAGGACCGTTATAGTTACGGCCGACATTCACCAGGGCTTACACAGCCCAGCATGACAAGTAAACTCATCACACCATCCGTGCTTAACCTTCTGGCATTGGTCAGGCGTCACCCCCTATACATCCTCTTACGAGTTCGCAGGGAGCTGTGTTTTTGGTAAACAGTCGCCAGGGCTCTTTAGCTGCGGCCTACGCAGCCAATAGAGGATTCGATCTCTCGATCGAACACTTGCACCCGTTGTCATGTATATGCATACATATATGACATGTCTCATCTTTTGTTTTCTTCATGAACTCCTCTATTGGCTGCACAGGCAGACCTTATTCCGAAGTTACGGTCGCTGTTTTGCCGAGTTCCTTGAGGAAGACTCACTTGTTCGCCTTGGTCTTCTCGACCTGATCACCTGTGTTGGTTTGGGGTACGGTTTTACGAATACTGAAGCTTAGAGACTTTTCTTGGAAGCGTGCTCCTCTGAATTTGGATTGGCCGAAACCGCACCATTTTCGCTCTGCTTGGGGTGGTGTCTCCCGGATTTCCCTAAGAGACCCCCTCACAGCACCAACGCAAATCCAATAATGCGCTCAGAGTACAACCCTCCGTCATCCCATCGCATATTCGTAAAGTCATGGAATATTAACCATGTGTCCATCGCCTCCCCCCTTCGGGATCGGCTTAGGCCCGACTAACCCTTCGCTGATCTACATCGCGAAGGAAACCTTGATCTTTCGGCGGGCATGATTCTCACATGCCATGCGGTTACTCGTGCCAACATTCTCACTTCTGAACGCTCCACCGTGGGTTATCCCTTCGGCTTCATCGCAGAACAGAACGCTCTCCTACCGCTCCCCATTCACGAATGAATGGAAAGCCCCCAGTTTCGGTATCACGTTTAGCCCCGATCATTTGCGGCGCGAAATCTCTGAATGAGTGAGCTGTTACGCTATCTTTAAAGGATGGCTGCCTCTAAGCCAACCTCCTCATTGTCTGAGAAATCTCACCTCCTTAAGTGCACTTAACGTGAATTTTGGGACCTTAACTTGGGATCTGGGCTGTTTCCCTTTTGAGCACAGGAGCTTAGCCCCCTGACTCTAACTGCCGCGCTATTAACTGTTGGTATTCGGAGTTTGATAGGAATGACGAGGTTTCCCCCTATTCACACCTGCCAGTGCTCTACCCCCAACAGGAACACACGACGCTAACCCTAAAGCTATTTCGGAGAGAACCAGCTATTACTCGGTTCGATTAGCTTTTCACTTCTTACCACAGGTCATCCGAAGGCGTTGAACGACCTCCCGGTTCGGGCCTCCATCTGTGTTTCCACAAACTTCACCCTGCCCATGGCAAGCTCACCGAGCTTCGGGTCTCATACATGCTACATAATGGTTCGCGCTATTCACACTCGGTTTCCCTGTGACTCCACCCGATAAGGGCTTAGCCTGCAACATATATGAACTCGTTGGCTCATTCTTCAATAGGCACGCCATGACGGTCTTGCGACCGCTCTGACTCCTTGTAAGCATGTGGTTTCAAGTCTATTTCACTGTCCTCACCGGACTACTTTTCACCTTTCCCTCACGGTACTAGTTCACTATCGATCTGAAAAAGTATTTAGCCTTACCAGTTAGTTCTGGCAGATTCACTCAAGCTATTCGTGTCTTGAGCTACTCAAGGACAACAACAAAAAAGTTGTATATGTTTTCATGTACGGGACTGTTACCCTCTTGGGTGCTTCTTCCCAGAAGCTTCCATTAACATTACAATTTGTAACTTTTCTCATTTTCGAAAAAATGACATTGTTGCCTTACAACCCCCGATACCACCTCTAGCACCTGTGTAAACACAGATGGTAGAGGTGAAATCGAGTTTGGGCTCGTCCCAGTTCGCTCGCCGCTACTACGGGAATTCCTATTGGTTTCTTCTCCTCCGGGTACTGAGATGTTTCACTTCCCCGGGTGCGCTCCCTTCTATCAAGTAGAAAGGTGACCGACAGAGTCGGCCGGGTTCCCCCATTCGGAAATCTCCGGGTCAAAGGTTGCTAGTCACCTTACCGAAGCTTATCGCAGACATGCCACGTCCTTCATCGCCTTTTTCAGTCTAGGTATCCACCACACGCTCTTAGATCTCCTATCAGGAAATCTAAAAACCGCTACACGAGTATAACCATAGCCACACTCGTGTGTGCCGCTTGCTTACAGCGGCACGTAAACATTTAGTTTTAGTCTTGGTTTGTTTTTACCTGCGGATCCGCCTAGTCTCTCCGACCAGATGGATCCTATGACGTTGTCAAAGTTCTCGTGATGTCAGTTATGAGTGAAGGCAAGAAAAAAACCGCGAGATCGCGGCTGCGTTAGTCATGAGTCGATGCCCCGGCTAGCGCCCCCGCTTGTTGGTGTTCTTCAAATCAATACTCATAATCACGTAGACAGCAGTATACACGAGGCGGGTTTTTGAGTCAACAACCCAGCTGACACCGTGCTATTCCTGAGTATTCGGACCCTTAGAATATACCGTGCACCAGCTTCATGGCATTCAAGGGAGGCGCAGTCTACATAACACTCTCTAAAGAAAGACACTTCCGTCTTGTGAGATGGTGGGGTTCTTTCAGGAGGACTCACAACACTAAAGCAAGCGAAAGAAATTCTTAGAGAATCACAAGAAGCCACCTGAAGCGAAGCAAACTGGTGCCGCGTCCTACAAACAGGGTGCGGTTCCCTCTTTATGGACCCTATGCAAAACACCCCGTGCCGAAGGCACGGGGTGTTTCAAAAAATCATCGTGATGCGCGCGAATTACTCGCGAACCTCTCCGCGAAGTCGCTCGAGGTATGACGCAGCTGCCTGCTGTCCACCAAGACCGAACGCAAGTCCGAATCCAAGTGAGAGTGCAACAATCACTCCAGTAAAGAGTGTCTGTACGAAAGCAGTTGCCACGCCGAGCTGGTTGAGCGCGGCAAGGACAGCAAAGACCCAAATAGACCACTTCGCAACACTTCCAAGAAGGTTTGCTGAGATCATGTTTGCGGCCTTCGCAGCTCCAGCAACAACATTACGTGCGAGTTCTGCAATAACTGCAGCAACCAAGAGAATGAGTACCGCCACAATCACTTGTGGAAGGTAGAGGAGAACAACCTCCTGCAAGAACACATTCACCTGGCTAAGTCCGAGCACGTCGAGTGCTGCCACCAAGAAGACAATGATAACGAACCACTTGACCAATCCTCCGAGGAAACCTCCAGAGTTCATGGTAAAGCCAGCGCGGTTGAAGACCTCTTCAAATCCTGCACTGCGAAGCGCGTTATCTACTTTAAGGGATCCAACGATCTGTGCAACAACTCGTCCAAGTACTGCGCCGACGATCCATCCAATAACAAAGATGATCAATGCGACAACAAGACTCGGTACGAAAGCAACAACGCCAAGCCAGAGATCCTGGAATGACTGCTGGAGTACCTCAGTCCATGTTTGTAATAACATATGGTATATATCCATGTCGATATTCTAAATATCTCGACACAGATGCCTAGGCTAATCCGAACCTTAGAAAAGTACGGATATTCTATCAATGAATCATCCCATTTCGGGACAATCGACCGTTATGCACACAGGGTGTGTGCATCTATATAATATCATTTGTTTTAGCGGGTATTTCTACCCTCCTGTGGAAAAGACGTCCCCACCCACAACAGAGCCATGTAATTAAGATCAGAAAGAGAACCAGTCACCCTCGTACCGCCCTCCAAGCCTGTTTAGGACGGTCTGGTGCGGATAGTCAAATATATCCCGAATGGTCTTATCGTAGATATTCGTGCGATACATAAAATCGTCAGTCGCAAAGGCTGTGTACCTAAGCTCACGACTCATCTTGGTCTCGATATCACGAACCGCGCGCTCAAGCTTTGTCTCGTCAAGACGATCACCAACAACTAATAGATCAATCTCTCCATCAGGATTCTGGATAAAGGCCCCGGCAACAACAACCAGCTTACACCTACCGGCCGTTGAGAGCTTTTGTATCAACTCGTTCTCCTTTATCGGCGCAACGATAAGAAGAAAATTACGCAACGCTGAGAGATATTCAAACTTCGGGTTAAGCGTCCATCCATGAACCTTCTTCTTGGTGGTCTTCTTGTTCTTTCCACTTCCCCGTATAACCTCAGTCGAAAATGTACAGCGCTTGATCAAATCAATCTTCTCCATCATCGCCACCTCCTTACGCGCTGTCGCCGCCGCTACCCGAGTACGTTTTGTAATATCAGCATTCTCAAAACTATCCCCCTCATTAAAGAGAAAGAGTCGCAGGATCCGAACTCGCGCGGTGCTGCCAAATAATTTATCAAGTACGTCCATATGCGAACCATTGTACGCTTCCCGAAGCGGAACGCAACCACCAAAAATAAACGCCCCACATACGCGGGGCGTTTATTTTGGCTTAGATAAGCCACCAATCAAAGGCTCAACGTAGTCAGACTACGTTGTGGAAAATTGAAACTTACTTCAATTCTACCTTTCCACCAGCTTCTTCCACCTTTGTTTTAATCTCCTCTGCCTCTTCCTTCTTTACACCCTCCTTAAGTACGGCTGGGGCGCTCTCAACGAGATCTTTTGCCTCCTTGAGTCCGAGTCCGAGAATTTCTTTAACTGCCTTAATGACCGCAATCTTCTGGTCTCCAATTGCCGAAAGCTCAACAGTAAACTCGCTCTGCTCCTCACCAGCTCCTTCGCCACCTGCTGCCGGTCCGGCTACCGCGACTGCTGCCGCTGAAACACCAAACTTCTTTTCAAGTGTCTTTACGAGCTCGTGAAGCTCAAGAACGGTCATGTTCTCAACCTCTTCGATAAGCTTCTTGAATTTCTCAGGAACTTCTACCTCCTCCCCTGCGTCTTCTGCAGGAGCCTCAACAGATACCTCCTCCTTTTTTTCTTCCGTAGCAGGAGCTTCTTCTTTCTGCTCCTCAGCAGGTGCTTCCGCTTCCTGCTCGTCTACCTTCTTTTCTTCGTCTGACATGATTTCTATGAATTACGAATGATGAATAATGGGTTATGCTTCCTTCTTCTCCGCGATCGCGTTAAGCGCAAATACAAATCCCTGGATTGGGGAATTGATGACATTTGCAAACTGTCCGTAAAGCGTCTGAAGGGACGGGATTGAAGCGATAGTGATCATCTCCTCTTTCCCTACAAGTCGGTGTTCAAAGATACCACCGAGGATCGAGAGGCTGTCCTTATGCTTCTTGGCAAATTCTTGCACACCACGCGCCGGTGCGATCTGATCGTCACCCCACGCAAGTGCGAGCTCGCCCTCAAGCTCCGGCACCTCACCCTCAACCCCAGCATCCGCGATTGCACGCTTCGTGAGTGTCTTCTTTGCCACAAGATACGTCACACCCTCGTCTTTGAGTGCGCTACGCATCTCGTTGGTTTCTGAGACACCAAGTCCGTGAAAGTTCACGAATACTACTGAACCGGCGTTCTTTGCCGCGTCAGTGAGCTGCTCAAGTGTTTCTGTTTTCTGTTGTTTTGTTTTTGCCATTCTTAGATTTCGTTACGAGTGTAACGAATTACGAAATCTTAGACCCCGTGAAATGCGACGCCTTGGCGACGCACCCGCGCCCTACGGCGCAGGATTTCACTGGGGTTTGGATTTAAATTCACTACCCTGATGAAATCTTCCGCCTTGGTGCGGAAGCGTGTCGCTGTGCGACACATTTCATAGGGTTAAGAACCAGTAACGCTCGCTATCGCTCGCGAACAGGTTCTCTATCGACCAAAATGGTCTGAAGGGAGCACCCCAAGTTGGGGCACCTTGCCTCGGCAGGATATTGAGCCGTTTTCTCCCGGCACCTGCTGTCTTCAGTCCAGTGCATAGCATAGTACCCGAGCCGGTTCTGAGAGTCAACCCGCGCGCCTGCGGGCGCGCAAAGAAAAAACCGAGCATGATTGCTCGGTGTAAGGGGTGCCCCGCACCCAGGAGTCCTCCCGGGTGCGTGAGCGGTTGGAGGATGCTTTCAGCGTCAGATGTTAGACGCCCTTCTCGGTGTGAGTGACTGCGGCGCGCGCAGACACGTGCGGCGAGAAATTCTGCATGGCCTTCATAGCGAAAACCTCCTCTTCCTTTCGGAGTGTGATGCCTCCCTCGCGGACGCATCTCCACCCTCTATACTACCAAAAGCACTTCGTCACACAACACCAGCTCGTGGATATAATTCCGCGTATACAAGACCCAGTACAAAGACCGCTCTTGTACTTACAAGGGAGGTCTTTGTACGACAGTTTGCACATCTAGAAAGGGCCACCAGGTCCTCCCGGCCCGCCAGGTGGGCCACTCGGCGGTCCTCCTGGTCCTCCCGGTGGCGTAGAAGAATCTCCACCTGATGATTCTGGATCAGATTCATCATCAGAGTCCGTGTCGTCATCATTTGATTCACCACCCGACGATTCCTCTGCTGGTACCAAATATACCCACGGAACAATTCCATACCAGAGATGCGGCGGCGGATTAGAACCCATCTGGAAGAAACTCCTGAAGTTCGCGACGTCGCTATTATCATGAATCTCATACATTGCCGCAAACATATTCTCGCCGTCGACCGGGTCAGCAACACTGTCATTATTCTGGGTACTCGAAGGGTTTGTTCCAAGCGAGTGTCCGTTCACGATTGTCGCGCTCCCAACCACTCCGCGGTACAAATCGCCATACCGGTTCCCCGAAAGATTCTCCGAGAGATATGTGCACGTGCCACTCACCGGCGTATACGCTTGCCCAGCAACATAACTCTCAGTCTCATTCGGACAATAGTAACCAACTGTGAGAATGGAGATACTATTCTGTGACTTTGGTGTGCAGTACATCACTCCACCGGCTTCATCGGTATCATTCACCGTATACGTATTATTTGAATTCCAGTTCGACGGATCGTCTCCCGCAACATCGACATCCTTGCGCTCCATCGACGTCTTGCTGCTCGCATCGCCGCCACACCACCCACCGCCGCACGAAGCAAGGTCGGGCGTCCGGTCAAGTGTCGTTGTTGCAATACTGCCAAAAGCCTGCGCGAGATAGAGCACCTCGCCGCTGTTTGAGAGCCCACTACCGCTTCCCTGTCCACTAAATGCCAGCACAATATCCTCAGCGGCACTCGTTGTATTCGAGTCGCCACGCTCAATGAGATAGTAGCTCTTTGATGCAACTGGTCCCGCAAGTTCCAAGTACGGCACTAGGTCTTCTGCATAAAGTACCACATGCGAGAGGTCGAGTGTGTAGTTGGTGCGGTTGTAGAGCTCAATCCACTCATCGGCGGCACTCGCTTGAGTTCCCGCCCACGCTATCTCATTAATTACAATTGGCATTTCAAACACCTCAATGTCCTGCGTGCTCGAGGTTGCAATACTTCCTTCCACATCAAGCGCGGAAACCTCAACCGTATGTTCACCAACCCCAAGTGTAACTGAAGACGATGTCGCGCTTGTCTCCTCAACACTCGCTCCGTTAAGCGTCACGCGGTACAACTCTCCCTCATCAAAATCCCACGAAAACGACACGCTCCCCGCCCCTCCCAGAAGACATGCGTCTGTGCGCAGCGAGTGCGCACATTCCGCAACACTGAGCCCCTTCAGCGGTGTCTCAACACTCACTGATATACTCACCGTATCAACCACCTCTTCATTGTCATTTAATTCGCTAAAGATAATAGTGGTCTCCCCGTCCGGAAGATCAGTCACGGTGAGTTCCCACAATCCATTCTCATCCACCGTCGTTACCTCATCAGAAAAATCTTGTGCGATGGTATCACCCGGAGCGCCAGTACCTGAGAACGTAATCGTACTCGTTGCAGATTGTGTCGTGTCCTCTGAATACGCAACAGTAAATCCTTCTTGATTCTCTTCGTTGTCGTCTTCTTCAGTGTTCTCGTCATCACCCTCTTCTTCATCTTCATTATTGCCGTTGTCTTCATTGTCACTTTCATCGTCAGATTCTGAATCGTTATCCTCGGAACCCTCGTCAGAACCCTCTTCTTCCTCCTCATCGCCCTCGGAAGAATCACCACCATCATCTCCTTCTGAAGAATCATCATTCGAACCATCATCTTCTCCTTCGTCTGCCGCATCACCCTCACTGTCTTCATCGCCCTCATCATCACCGACCTCGTCTTCGCTTCCGACAACATTTTGCTCATCGCCTGTGTTGCTACTGTAGTCTATCTTCGGTGTGCCACCACCGTAGTCAATTCGTGGTTCGGACGGAGCTTCTACACTCTCTTCACCCTGTGTCCTCGATGTATCCGAGCTACCTGACTCACCCTCAGAAACAGACAAAGTATCAGAATCATAGAGAGCGTCGTCATCAGAATTTTGCTGTGTTGTGTCTTCGCCGGTATCATCGGTACTTGCCGCAGCAAGTTTTATTAAGACCTCATTAGGCACAGGCGGGAGAACGAGCTCAAAAATTGTTTTTGATGAATCATTGTCTGTGCCCAGGCTATCTTGTTGTGAAGCGTCGTCCCCCGCGCTAATGCCCGTTCCACCAATGATCTGAGTGATAGCAACACCAACTGCCGCAAGTGCCCTTCCCGCCGCGGCCGCAACCTCTTGTGTTATCTGTGCGGCAGGGTCTACCATGGCAAAAACTGTGTGTTGCATCTGATATGAGAAATCCTCTGCAGGCGCGTCAAAACACCCTTCACTTTCGACAGTTTCATCCTCTAAACCAAGGGAGTTGAGTGACTCAGTAATGTCGGCGATGATGGTCTTCGCCGCGCCTGCCAGATACTCCTCACTGAACGAATGTCCGCGTAAGAGCTCATCGAGCTCCGGACGCGCAAGTGGGATGAGGATATTTGCCGGAAGTGGATTTTGTATACCCACAGCAGCTGTCCACTCGCGCACGTTATTTACTAAACCATCATTTGCTGAAGTGAGATAAGACCCTTCCCCTGCAACAAACCCCGCTGGCGAGGCGAGGTTATAAACAGCTATTGATTCTTCTGGAACGCCGTGCTCAGTGAGATAACCGTAAAGTTCATTTGTATAAAAGGCACCTTGCGAGTGCCCAACCAGAAGTATCTTTCGCGTTTTCACCTCAGAGTGAATCTGCATCAAGATCGTCTTGAGGTCATAACTATTAACCGACGACCCCATCGCTTGCGAGACAACCTGTACCGCATCCCCAAGACCGGCTAAATGAGATGGGTTGTAGCCGTTTATGAAAGAAACCTTATCTTTGGGATTTCTTATACTATACAGATTACCAAAAAGACCGAGGTCATCTTTTGCTTTTCCCAATCCTGTAAAAATCCCATTAACATAAACAACCGTGGACCCGTCCTCACTACAATTTGCAAGCGATACGCCAGGATTGAGTAAGAGAAGAAGTATAAAAACTATCCAAAGGTTACGCATTTACCTTCATTAATTATCAAAAATAAGGTCACAGTTCTCTCCCTGGAGTAAACCAAATGTTGTTTGATACCTCTCTATAGAATTTTCAACCTCATTTCGCTGTTCGGTGTTAAAGATTAATCCCCTTACCTCAGACCGAGCTGAAAAATAATCCTCTAAACCAGTGTATTCGTTCACATCAACCGAATAGACACTCAGGAGACAACCTGACGCTCTTTCTTCGCTTTGTGTAACAGCAACCCACGTCTCTGAATTAAAAACCTGGGTTAATTCAAGCTGCAATCCAAGCGCGTACTGAAGCATCGCCGCGCGGATCTCGATATTCTGATCACCAGGATATCGCTCAAAAATAGCAAGCTCAACATCGTCACGGATACCGTTCTCATTCGCATCAACCCCTTCAACAGTCGCGTTGTTGAGCGCTACGTCAGGCGAAGGTGGGAGCCGCTCCCCCGTTACGTCTGCCAGGTTGAGTTTTTGCGCGTTGATGAACGCGATTGCTTCCTGTGTCTGCTCATCTTCTGCGACAAACGGAACGCGATAGATGACCAGTGCGATGTAGAGGACAAAAATGATGAGCAACGCCCACCGCCCCACTCCC
This sequence comes from Candidatus Paceibacterota bacterium, assembly GCA_026195275.1. Taxonomy (NCBI): domain Bacteria; kingdom Bacillati; phylum Minisyncoccota; species Minisyncoccota bacterium. The sequence goes on along the minus strand of JAPHQU010000004.1, from coordinate 49,671 downwards.
CATGCCCGAAGGAGAAATTCTTTCATATTTTTCATACTACCAAAATTTTCCTCTCTCTATTCATCATTCACACGCCAGATGTTCATAACTCACAAAAAATCTTGACGTCGGACGTCAAGATTTTATTTCGTTTTATTTCGTATTAGGCATTATACCCATCACATCAAGCATCTGTGTTAATAGATAGCTCAATTATGCTGTGTATATCATGCTAGAGTTATTTATATGACGCGTTTCTTTCATGTATATAACCGCGGCGTTGATAAACGAAAGGTTTTCCTTAACGACAAGGATCGCGTGCGGTTCTTGCACGATTTATATGAATTCAACAATAAGCAAAGTTCGAACGGACTGACCAAACACCACCTTGCATCATCAGAGAATCTTGACGTCCGACGTCAAGATTCTTGGAAAAAAAGACGCGAGCCAGTGGTGCAGATTCATTGTTTCTGTTTAATGCCGAATCACTACCATCTTCTTGTCTCCCCTATTGATGATGATATGGAAAATTTGTCGCTATTCATGAAAAAACTCGGTGGCGGATACACCAAAGCATTTAATGAAAAATACGAACGTAACGGCGCACTGTGGCAAGGAAAATATAAAAAGGTCGAAATTGCCACTGATGCACACTTTCTCTATCTTCCTTTTTACATACACTTCAACCCACTTGATCTAAATATGCCAAAGTGGCGTAAAGGAAGTCTTTCAAACTGTAGAGAAGCAGAGGAGTATCTACAATCATATCGTTGGTCGAGTCATTCCGACTACTTAGGAAAAAAGAATTTTCCCTCTATCACAGATCGAAAGTTCTTTCTTGATCTCCTCGGGGGCGAGGAGGGCTATGAAAAACAAATGCGCGCATTGCTCAAGTCCAGGTCCATAATGAGCGAGTTGGAAGGAATTACTCTGGAATAAGATTAGACATATCCTACAGTTAATACCTAGCTGATATCTTCATAATAGAAAGGGAAGAAAAAATCTTGACGTCGGACGTCAAGATTTTGTGTGAAATAAGGTAATGAAGCAGAGCGGATCAACAGTCGCTGCCTTGGTCGCAGGCAGATTGAGTGGCCGGGTCGACACTGTCCCCTGCGAAGTGGGCGACAGCGCCGGTTATGATGAAGCTCAAGAAAAGCAGCGCAAGAAAGCCGAAGAGGAATTTGAAGAAGGTTGTGTTTGTAAGCGGTTTCATCTTCCTAGTAGAGACCCTCTAGCTCAGCATCAACCGATTGCACCAAGTTCTCATTGCCAGCGGCCTCTGCTTTACTCCGCACTTCGAGGTACGTCTGCTTAGCCTCCTCAGTTCGTCCGGTCTCTTTGTAGAAACGCCCAAGTGAGATGAGAAGGTCGATGCTATTCCCTACCGCACTAATCCCCTCTTTAAGAGTCTCTTCTGCAAGGTTAGTGTCGGTCTTGTACGAGTATCGGTAGAGTTCAAAGAGTGCCTGGTAGTGAATCGATTGACCGGGATTTCGCTCGATTGCCTGCTTGAAGTATGACTCTGCGGTCACGAAATCTTCCACTTCGTGGTGGTAGTAGTTGCCGAGGTTGTGGTACGAGACTGATTCTCCGGGGACCACTTGCGCGATGTACTCCCAGATCTCAACGGCACCTTCGTAGTCACCTGACGTCTTGTACATAAGTGCAAGGTCGAGCCATGCACCATAGTTCTCCGAGTCATCCTCGAGCTGACCCACAAGCTTCGCAATATTGGTCTCAAGAGCAGTACGCGCATCCTGGGGGAGAGTTGATGAAAAGGCAACGGTGCGATCGAGCGGTGGATGTGCGACCTTTTCGATAAGCGTGTCATCAAACTCAATGCGATTCTCCCCTCCTTCGATGACGGTAGTGCCGTCTTCTGGTGGAGTAGTGGTATCCCCCGCTTTCATGTACCAGTAGCCGGCAGCTGCGAGCACAAGCAACGCCACTACACCTGCGCCAATAAATAGATTCTTTTTCATAGTGTTTTCCTGATTGAACATATGAAGACATTGTATGGGAAACGCACGCGCCATGCAATGCACACAAAATCACCCTTAACCACCCTTCATGTACAAAAATCTTGACGTCCGACGTCAAGATTTTTGTGGAAGGTGTGTGAGAAGGGAGAAATGGCAACGCAAAAACCCCCTACCGAAGTAGGGGGTTTTTGCTAGCTTGGCCGATTGCTCGGTCTAGCCGACTAGGAGGATTGTGTTAGCGAACCACCTAGTTGTTAGTCATTGCTGACTATTTAGACAATGTTACGACCTCTGAACCATCCGATGGAAGTCCTGAGATGAAGTAACCGTTTGTCCAGTCAACATGACCTGCTGCTGACGTTGTTGTCGCGTTTGGCGACCACACAAAGTTGTCCGGACTTGTTCCGTCAACTGACGCCTGTGCTCCCATGAGTGTTGACAGTGATGGGTAGGTTGAGTCACCTCCAAGTCGGGTTGTAACCGATCCTGAGAAGGTTCCTGTTCCTGCCGTCAATGTAACTGTACCTGTTACTCGGAAGTAGTAGGTAGCTCCTGCTGGGATCTGGAGGATTGATGACAACTGTGCGTCATTGTCTCCAGAACCTGCGAGGCTTGCGAGTTGGGTAATAACTTTACCGCTCGTGTAGCCTGATACAGGCGTTGAGTAGCTCGCATCGGTGTACGCGTATACGTCTACCAATGTAACTGTGGTTGTACCTGATACAGCGCTTGCTGATGAGGTTGAGAGGTTGATGGTGAACTGGTGGATACCAACTCCATTTCCTCCGGCGCTCGCCGTTACGCTGAATCGGTAAAGATCCATGACTCCGTTAACCAAGGCGGTTGATGGAACAGCCTGCTTGGTAATCGTTGGGTACGATGAGAACATACGTACTCCTGAGAACGAAGTTGAACCTGATGCGTTGATGGTGGTTCCTGAGGTTCCAACACCTTGGGTGTTGGTTCCGTTGGTGTCAACATCGACTGCGATAAGCGCTCCCTGGTTACCAGACTGGCTTGCGCCAACTGATGCAAGGTCAAGCTTAACGGTAATGTCCTTGTCAGAGTCCTTCGCGACCGTTACCGGTGTTGAAAGAGTTGACGTTGCGTTGGTGTTTGCACCTACGAAGTATGCGTCACCAATCATGGTTGAACCATCCCACAAGGTTGCTCGTACGAGGTCGCTTGAGGTTGATGATGCGGTTGCATTCGTAAGGGTAAGACCAATGCGCTGGATCGTTACTGATTCGTTTGCAGCGTGGAAGTTGATGATTCCATTTGTTACTCCAGTTGATCCTGCCTTCACAATTGCGTATGAAGGACTTGATGCGTCTTCTGAAGCTACGAGGGTTCCTGCTGCTGCGGTCATAAGCTGACCGTTAGATGCGGTAACGTCCTCTGTAACTGCAACCGATGAGGTTACACCGGTAACTGAGATGTTAGCGTCAACTGCTGCAATACCCCACTGATAGGTCGAAGCCGTATCAGCTGAGCTTGAGAGGTTACACTTGAGTGCCAATGTTTTAACCGTTCCCTTTGCAACAGTAAGAGTGTTGTCGAAGGTAAAGGTGTTGGTGCTTGCAGATGATGTTGCAGCTGCTGTCGGATTAACTACGTTTGAACCGCCGTTCAACGCAGTTGAACCATCCCACAACTGACATGACGTCAAGTTGCTGTACGCACCTGCGGTAGCGTTTGTGCTGCCGTTAAGCAATCCAACCATTGATGAGAATCGTACATCCTCACCTGACTGCGTTGCGTCGAACTGGTAGTTCGCGAAGGTGTAACCCTGCGCTCCTGCCACAATGTTCTGTGCAACTGGGTTTGGTGCCACGCTCACGTTGAGGTCAGCCGCCTTAACCGTCATTGGGTTAAGCGTGAATACTCCCTGTGAAATCGTGATTGAGTCTCCCGTTACGTTTCCAACTGGAGTTGTCCAGCCAGAAGGGGTAACAGAAAGGGTGTAGACAGTACCGTTTCCGATAGCTGAAGCTACCTTACCCTTGATGGTGTAGACCATCTTTCCTGTTGGAAGGGTCATTGAGTCGGTGAAGACTAATGAAGTTCCTGCGGTGTCCGCGTCAACTGGACCTGCAACAACTGAGCCGTTCTGATCAACGATTGATACGTTGGTCAAGACTCCTGTTCCTGATCCTGATGAGGTTGCAACCGTAACGGTCAAACCTGCAATGTTGATCGCTTCACCCTTGATGTCGGTCTCAAATCCGCCAAGTGGCTGATTTGGAACGTTGACAGCAATGTTCTGTGACGCAACTGAGATCGCTTTCTGGATCGTTGAAGCTGATCCAGCTGAGATCGTCATTGTTGCGTTGTCGAAGAACGGAGTCCCTGCAGTGAAGACTGATGAAGTCGTTGCTGCAGTACCACTTCCTGCTGGAGGTGTGATTCCGTATCCGTAGGTTTCTCCGGTGATGTAGAGATCAGTCGTCTTGTAGATGTCGAAGATGACTGTTCGGTTTGAACCACCGATGATGTCACCCTTTACGTAGATATCGATGTTGTTACCCTTTCCGATAACAATACCGTTTCCAAATGAAGTTGTGTAGTACTTACCATCAGATGAAACTGTGGTTGGGTACGCTACTCCGTTTGCAACAGTAACTACGTTTGCGATATCATCCTTTCCTGCTGAACCTGACTGGTTCCATCGGATGTTCTTGATTCGAACGTCCTCTGCTGAACCTGCAGTGATCTGGATTCCAGCGAATCGTACGCCGGTTGATCCGATCTCCTTGGTCTGTGCTGAGTTCGGGTCGAATGAAGACACTGCCATCGTTACTGACCCAAGTGAAAGGGTTGCGTTGATGGTGTGCATTGCTCCAGTGATTGGAAGTGAACCTGAAACCGCAGCTGAGGTGTTAACCGCAACTACATTGATTCCAACAACCTGTCCCGCTCGGGTAGAGTTGTCTGAAGCCATGTTACCTGCAACGGTGAAGGTGCGGGTTGACCCTGCTGGGACTACTACATCCTCACCAATTGTTGCCTGGTGGTTTGAGTTGAATGTCTTCGCGGTTCCGAGCTGTGTACCATCCTGATCAAGAAGAACTACTCCTGAGAATGATGCGTCTGCTCCGAGACCTGTTCGCTCAACAGTAACGCTGTTCATCGTAACCGCTCCGTCAGTTCCGGCGGTAACCGTGAACTTTGTGAATGGTACGCGTGCCGCGCTATTTGGCGCGAGTGATGCTGCTGGCTGTGCTGCTGCTGCAACTGAGAGTCCTGTTCCTGTTGGTGCGGGAGTAGTGGTGCCACCTGTGGTGCCACCAGTTGTTCCTGCTACTGCTGTGTACTTCGCCTGTGAAATTGGGCCGAAGTATCCAACTGCTGGTGAGACTCCGTTTGCTGCCTGCCATGCGGCTACAGCTGACTGGGTAATAGTACCGAAGTAACCCTTGGCACCTGTCCACGTGAAGTGTCCAGTACCTTCAAGGTATGTCTGAAGACATGTCACGTCAGCACCTGTTGCACCGATCGTAAGTGATCGTGTGAACGAACATGCTGTCGTTCCTCCTGTTGATCCGGTTCCTGATGTTGGCTGTCCACGGAGGGAAGCGTCAACATTGTCGATAGTTGCCTGCTCAGCTCCAAATGATGAGAGGAGCGAGAGGATCGACTGAATCTGAGCCTCGGTGAGCGCCTGCGCCTTCACGGTAGTGAATGCGAAGAGTGCACCGAAGATCATTGCAACAACGATAAGCGCTGTTACAACTTTTCGTGTTTCTAATGTGTTAATCATAGTGACCTTTAATTTCCTATAAATGCCTTTGTGTGCCTGTGTGTCGACAGACACACAAACGTCATTTAGGTACGGACCTATTTTCTTTCGACCAAAAATATGTCCGTCCTTTTCTGTGTTCAACTCCGTGCTCTGTTTTGCGACCGAGCAGTGAAGCTGTTCACATGCGATATTTTTCCTTCACTAATCTCGCCTCTGAATATCGACAAGGGACGAGTTTAGCAGGCAAGAGTGTTTAGTCTGTCATGCGGACTTCAAAGCTTCCGTGGTGGTACTGGTGTATCTGTAACGTATGCACCCACAAAACGACAAAGTCGCTCGGCGAGAGCATGCTGCTTCTGAACTGTATGAAATTGTCAACGATCTGCCCGATACTGTTGCGTGCAATTCGTAACTGATGGTTCGCCCAATTCACATCTCGCACCTGCGAGACTGCTTAAGCAAATTATATCCGTCTTGAATGTACTCACAAAACAGTATGTGTGGATAAAAGGACAACGTCCTTTTGTGGAGATCCACTCCACGGAAACAAACACAACAACAAAGAGGACCGTATTCGGCCCGCTTATCCCCTATTTCAGGGTTGGGTGTTCGCTAACATCCATTGCTGTACATACTACGCTTTTCACTCAAAAAGTCAACGCGTCGTGAGGGATTAGAGGTCATGTATTGGGTATTGGGTATATACGGCTAGAAACAAAGATATTTCATACAACACGCCTACAGCACGCTTATCGGATTTTAACAACAACAAAACCGCCGCAAACCCTGCGGCGGTTTTCACCTTAATTCCTCATTATTCTTAACTCTTAAGCGAATATGTGCTCCACCTCCGCTCTCCTTCTTTCTTAAGGACACCACTCTCAACAAGTGCAATGAGTTCACGTTGAATCGTCTTGCTGCTACAGTCGGTAATGGTTTCAATTATGTCCTTTATCGTCACCTGTTTTTTGTCCTTTACGACACCAAGTATCTGATCCCGCCTATCGCTACGCTCCTGTGCTTTTTTTGCTCCCCCCTGCGTCTGCCGCACTGTACGTTTTTTTGATCCTGAAGAAATATGTTTGTCCTTTGTAGAATAAAAGGACATAACGGTGTCCTTTTTATGTCCTTTATAATCAGTGTCAAAATCACCCGCATCGAAAGTGACCTTTTCAGCATCGCCGCTCTTACTCACGCCGCGCAAAAAGATTACAAGGTTGTTGAGCTCACGCTTGAGGATCTCTGCGTTCATCTCTGAAACGAACCCCGCAATGCGTACCACATCAAGAAGAGAGACTATCTCGCAAATCGATGCGACGATCCGCTCAACCCCTTCTGACCCGGCAGAGCCAAAACCTGAGCGAAGCTCAAGGACATCAGAGAGAATGTGGATTGACTTGTCTCTTATCACACGTCGTGCCGGCTCGCTCTCAGGGACAAAATTTGTCACGAGATATAGAGCGGCGACAATCTTTTCTGTCCTTTTGTACACATGGACACCAGCGGTGTTGTTTCCAAAAGGTCCTACGGCTTCAATATCAATGCCGTGCGTGTTCTGCAAGAGTGCTTGGTTTTTCTTTTGTGGGCTCATAGACTCTTTTGACCTTTATTGTGTCCTTTATACTGTCTTTTATATGTCCTTTATATAAAGACATCTACATATGTCCATTATATATAGGACAAGCTTGAACACAACCCCTCTGAGACATTACGAAATACGAATGAAGAGTTAGGAAGATGCACCCAAAAAATAGAGAGCATTGGGCATGCGGCTCGTCGCCCTTTCCTTACACACCCCTCAACTTCTTACTCTTTATTCATTCCACCGTTGTACACCTGAAAACTGCGTGTACATCGTGGTATAATCGATGAAAATCTGTATAAAACATGAACCAACCCCCAGTGAAATCCTCCGCCTTTGGGCGGAGGTGCGCCGGCGAGCCGGCGCATTTCACGGGGTCTAAGATTTTTTAATTCGCTTCACTCATAATAAAATCTAAGAGATGGCACCAAAAAAAAAGAAAAAGGAATCCGAATATTCAAATATTTTTGCTGAACTAAAAGAAGAGACTGTCCGCGGCATCTGGGGCATCGTCTTCCTCTCGGTCACGCTCTTCTTTATTCTTGCCGCATTCAACCTTGCCGGGATCGCAGGGGAGATGACCTACAGCGGACTCTCATTCCTTCTCGGTGTTGGCTACTTCCTGCTGCCAGCAGTGCTCCTCTTCTTTGCGACATCGTTCTTTCGTGACTTAGAGCATGCATACGGACCACTTAAGATCATCAGCGCTGTCTTGTTTCTTTTTTCCGGACTTGGGCTTATCGATATCGCACTCCCCGGCCGCGGCGGTATTTTGGGGCATTTTATTGGACTGCCACTTATCGCACTCTTTGATACCTATGCGAGCGTCTTGGTGCTCGTAGTGGTCACTCTTCTCTCGCTCGTTATTATGTTCGACTTCCTCCCAACTCCGTCTTCCCTTCCACTCCTCTCACGCCTCCTCTCACGTAAGGATGAAGCCACAGAAGAAGATGAGGAGTACGATGTCGAGACCTACGCAGACGAAGATGAGGAGTACGAAGATGAGCCTGAAGAGGAGTACGAAGATGAGGAAGAATACGAAGAAGAAGATGAAGAGGTTGAAGACGAGCCGAAGCGAGGTATGTTTGGCTTCAGTAAGAAAAAGGGTGAGATATCAGTCTACCCGGTCTACGGCGACTACGAGACTCCCCCACTCTCACTCCTCGAGAAAGACAAAGGCAAGCCTGATGTTGGTGATGTGAAAGCAAACGCAAACATCATCAAGCGTACGCTACAGAACTTTGGCATTAACGTAGAGATGGATGAAATATCTGTCGGGCCGACAGTCACCCGCTACGCGCTTAAGCCCGCCGAAGGTGTACGCCTCTCAAAGATCCTCACACTCCAAAATAATCTCGAACTCGCCCTCGCTGCGCACCCGGTGCGTATTGAGGCACCAATCCCCGGCAAGTCGCTCGTGGGTATCGAGGTGCCAAATCATTCAAAATCAACCGTTGGGCTCGCTTCCCTTCTGTCGGCAAGTGACTTCAAAGATACCGACAAACCGCTCCTCGTCGCACTTGGTCGCGACATCACCGGAGAATCGCACTTTGCTGATCTAGGAAAGATGCCGCACGTCTTGATTGCCGGCACCACCGGCTCTGGTAAGTCGGTGATGATCCACAACCTCATCATGTCGTTACTGTACCGCAAGTCACCACAGGATCTCCGCCTCATAATGGTCGATCCAAAGCGTGTTGAACTTACCCTCTACAAAAACATCCCACACCTCCTTACTCCGGTCATTACTGATGCAAAGAAGACTATTCTTGCGCTCAAGTGGCTCGCAAACGAGATGGATCGACGCTACGACATCCTTGAGTCAGAGTCGGTGCGCGATATTGCCTCATACCACAAGAACGTGGTCGCACCTGCAGTGAAGAAAAACCTTTCTGAAGAAGAGATGCCTGAGCCAATGCCCTATATCGTCGTTGTTGTTGATGAGCTCGCGGACATTATGCAGACCTACCCACGAGAGCTCGAGGCTGGTATTGTGCGCCTTGCTCAAATGAGCCGTGCGGTCGGCATCCACCTTGTCCTCTCGACACAACGTCCGTCAGTCCAGGTTATTACCGGGCTTATCAAAGCAAACGTACCGACCCGTATCGCGCTTCAGGTCGCGAGCCAGATCGACTCACGCACCATCCTTGATACCGGCGGCGCCGAGAAGCTTCTCGGCGCCGGTGACATGCTCTACCTCTCCGGCGAGATGTCGAAGCCGCGCCGCATCCAGTCACCATTCCTCTCAGAGAATGAAGTGAAGAAGGTTGCAAATTTCCTCGCTAAAAACTATGAAGACGAACTCCCAAGCGAAATCGATCTCACCGAAGCAAAGGGTGACAACTCGATCTTCGCGACGACGATTGACGGTAGCGACGACGAAGACGACCTCTACGAAGACGCGTACCATGTCGTTGTTGAAGCGGGCAAAGCATCAACCTCATACCTCCAGCGAAAACTTCGAGTTGGCTATGCGCGTGCCGCGCGCCTTATGGACATGCTTGAAGAGCGCGGTGTGATCGGCTCAGCAGACGGTTCAAAACCGCGCGATATTCTTGTCGGCACAGACGATACTGAAGAGTCCTACGAAGCGCCAGAAGAAGACTATGACACCGAAGAGGAAGAAGATTATGAGAACGTTGATGAGAATGAATCAGGCGAAAGAGGACGAGGGTAGCACTAACACCACAGCAGCACCATGTCATATTTCCGTCGAGCAAACATAAAAACCTTGGCGTTTATCGTGCTGTTGTGTGTTGTTGTCAGCTATACACTCTTTCAGATGCAAAACGTGATCACCGGGCCGGTAGTCACTGTAGATACCCCACAAAATGGCGCTACCTTACTAAACGCAATCACGAACATATCAGGGAGTGCACAGAACATCGCAAAGATCAGTATCAATAACCGTCCGATTACTATTGACGAGGAAAACACTTTTAGCGAGAAATTGCTCCTCTCCCCCGGCTATAATATAATTACTCTATACGCAGAGGATAAATTCGGCCGAACAACCGAAAAAACACTCGAACTCATTTATACACCTAGCGATATACATAATGGCGACCAAGAAAACAGTGAAGAAAGATCTTAACTCGGTAGACGACGCAATCAACGAGATCAAGACGAAGTTCGGCGACGAAGCAATCATGAAACTCGGCGACCGCCCCAAGGTCGGCGTTGATGCTATTCCGACTGGCTCTATTGGTGTTGACTGGGCGCTCGGCATCGGCGGACTCCCCCGCGGTCGTATTATTGAGATATTTGGCCCGGAATCATCCGGAAAAACCACTCTCTCACTCCACGCGATTGCCGAGGCACAGAAAGCAGGTGGTATCTGTGCGTTCATTGACGCGGAGCACGCGCTCGACCCCGAGTATGCAAAGAAGATCGGCGTGAAGATTGAAGACCTACTTATTTCCCAACCAGACACCGGTGAGCAGGCGCTTGAGATTACTGAGAGTCTGGTGCGCTCAGGCAAGATCGACGTTATTGTTATCGATTCAGTCGCCGCACTCACCCCCAAAGACGAAATCGAGGGAGACATGGGCGCGCACCATGTTGGTAAGCAAGCACGCCTCATGAGCCAAGCGCTCCGCAAGCTCACCGCGATCACCGCAAAATCAAAGACGGTGGTTATCTTCATCAACCAGATTCGCATGCAGATCGGTGTCATGTTCGGCAACCCCGAGACCACCCCGGGCGGCAAGGCGCTTAAGTTCTACACCTCGGTGCGCCTCGACATCCGCCGCATCGCACAGATCAAGAAGAACGACGAAGTCATGGGTGGCCGACACCGTGTGAAGGTGGTCAAGAACAAAGTCGCCGCACCATTTAAAACAAGCGAATTCGATCTCATGTACAATGAGGGTATCTCGAAAGAAGGTGAGATACTCGCCCTCGGCGAGAAACTCGGTATCATTAAGAAATCCGGCGCGTCATACTCCTACCTCCCCGACGGCGATGAAGAGAAGGAGGAGAAGCTCGGCCGCGGATATGACGCAGTGCGCACCAAACTCAAAGAAGAAAAGAAGTTGGCTAATGCGATTCTCAAAGACATTAAGAAGCGTCTTGTGTAGAGATTGGATCTTAAGAAAAGACTTGATTCTAGCGAATCAAGTCTTTTTTAGAACCCTGTCTGATGTGGCGTCTAGATCCAATTTGGCGATTGAATCACAAGATTTGATTTACCTACTCTACCGCAAGATGCCGTGCTCCGTGTGAGAAATTCCTTGCCGCGTCGCGGACAATAAGTACTGCGAGTACAATGAGAGTGCCAAAAACAAACTGTACGGTGACCTCAGTGTGCATCAGTGCGGTTGTGGTGAAGTTATACATGCTCCCAACGTCTGTGAGTGCCGGCATATTCATGAACACGTTCCTTACTGAGACGAGTGACACAACACCAATTGAGAGCACCCCTACTCCGTAGAGCTTGAGCATGAGTGGGTTCACTACTTTCTTGAGGTAGTAGATTCTTCGGACACGGGCCATGATTTTTTGTTCAAATGTTTTCATATTTTGTATAACTCCCTAAAATTGATAAAGGTTCACATGCTTGCGAAAGGCTTCCTTGGCGCGATGCACCCGTGTTTTTACCGCGCCGACACTGATCCCCTCTTCTTCAGCGATCTCTTTATGTGGTCGCCCGTCGATGAAGTGGCGCGTGAGAATACGCGCAAGGTGCTCCGGCATCTGCTCGAGCACTGAGACAATATAGTCTGAGAGCTCAAGCTTCTCAAACTGGAGTGCCGCAGTGTCCGGTAAGCGCTCGTACACCTCCGGGTCGAGCTTCTGCGTGCGCGCCCACTCTTTCTTGAGCTTCTGGTAGCGAGTGAATGCGGTGTTCATGAGGATACGGTACCCCCACGAAGAGAATGACGCCCCTGCTTGGACCTCAAAGCGATCAGCGTAGAGGTAGATCTTACTGAAGGCTTCTTGCACCACCTCCTCGGCATCTTCCTTGTTACGCAGAATCGAGAGCGCCTTTCTGAGGAATGGCGCTTGGTAACGCTCAAGGAGCACCTTGAATGCCTCCGGTCTGCGAACTGAGAGCGCGAGAACCTCTTCATCGCTCTTCTCGTGTATGTCCGCGATATTCAGCGCTTTATCTTTATCGAGTAATCCCATATTTATGGCAGGCCACAGGAACGGCACATGAGTCCGCCCCTCGCTATTTCCTTTACTATATCGGCCTCCGTATGTATTGCAACCCCTTGAATATAGGCGAAGTTACGACACTCTCGTGTGACAATGTTAAAGCAGTATGCTATACAGTACTCGGAAACAAGCGTCGCTAGACGTCCTGTACCTAACCAACCGAAGACGAAAGGAACAGCTCATGACACGTGAGACAGTCCAACATCCGTCACAAGGGCAACTACTCGACATTATCGCGACCCTCACCGGTGCGATCCCCGACCTTACTCGCGAAGGTGCACAGAGGATCATCGAGAACAAGAAGATGATCACCCCAAGGATTCGGGATATTCTCAGTGAAGTCGGCCAATTAAGCTGGCGGTCGCTTGTCATCGAGATTGGTGGCATGCCGAAGAAAGAAATGCTCCATAAGCTCAAGAAAGCGCGCACCAAGGCTTGGGCAAGAGACATGTTCGAAGGGTGTCCAGAGATCGGCAGTTTATCTGAGAGTGTGCCAGTGAGACTTGTGGGGCACACGATCGCCGAGCTCGGCTTTAAGGAAAAACCGACATACCCCGAGGTGTGTCAACGAGGAATCGAGCGCGGCTGCCGCCTCTGCCACCCGGAAGTCGGGCCTCGTCTCTGGATACAAGGAGGACTGGAAGACGGAGGTTACCATATCGCCATGGATCCACTGCCCGACAAAAATGGTACCAAAGAGCCTTTCTTCCTAGCTTTCGCAAATGGTGCAGACGAAAAGAACAGAGAGATGTACCACTGGCTTCACGCCGGTCCCGGCTTGAAAGCGAATCTGGAACTCGACTCGAGATTCATCTTTGCGGTTGAGTAGCTCACTACATCATCTCGCAATATAAGCCGTCCCCGTAGGGACGGCTTTTTCTTTTCCTTGAACTCTTTATAAGTTACGCGTACAATAGCCACACTATGCTGCACTATAACGAGATTACCCCGAAGAAATACATTGTGTTTGAAGGTGAACCCTACGAGGTGCTCGCCTCAAATACTGCCAAGAAGAACCGTCAGAAGCCGGTCAATCAGACCAAGCTCAAGAACCTTATCTCAGGTCGGGTCGTTGACCAAGCCTTCCACCAGTCTGACAAGGTTGAAGAAGCCGACCTTAAGAAACGCACGATTAGGTATATCTACACCAACAAAGGAGAGTTTTGGTTTTGTGACCCAGAGAATCCAAAAGATCGCTTTATGCTCCCCGAGGAGCTCATTGGAGAGAAAGTAAAGTTCATGAAAGAGAATGGAGAAGTCGAGGGTCTTTCTTTTGAAGACGAGATCATCGGCATCACAACTCCGATCAAGATGGATTTTAAGGTGACTGAAGCGGCACCAGCGGTGCGTGGCAACACCGCTCAAGGCGCGACCAAGACCGTCGTCATTGAGACAGGTACCCAGATCACTACTCCTCTTTTCGTCAACGAGGGTGATATCATCCGTGTCAATACCGAAACTGGCGAATATGCCGAGCGAGTGGAGAAGGCATAAATAGCCTTTAGTTATTAAATTTCAGACTCTTGGATAAGAAATAAACGCCAACCTGAGGTTGGCGTTTTTGTACAAGGGTCGCCCTTGTACTGATTATTTCGCTACGAATGGGAGAAGTCCCATAAAGCGCGCGCGCTTTACTGCCTCCTCCATCTGACGCTGGTGTTTTGCATTTAAGCCGGTCTTCTTTCGCGAGAGGATGCGCCCGTGCGGGTTGAGGAACTGCTTAAGAATATCCGTGTCACGATAATCAACATACTTGATGTTGTGCGCTGAGTAGAAGTCTACGTTATGAGTGTTTTGCATGATAATTCTCTAATTAAAATGGGATGTCGTCCGGGTTAATGTCTTCATCCGGGTAGTTGATCGCATCTCCCGATGGCGCTTGCTGCCCTCCGGTGTCCTCGTTGGAAGTCGTGCTTCCTGCACCTGCACCTCGCGGACCAAACTGTACGCGATCAGCTATAATCTCGGTGCGGTACTTCTTCTGTCCGTCCTGCTCCCAACTACGTGTCTGAAGTCGTCCTTCGATGAAGACGCCGTTCCCTTTTTTAAGGTACTGTGCTGAGGTCTCTGCCTGGCGCCCGAAGACAACGACGTTATGGAACTCAGAACTCTCCTGCTTCTGACCATCTTTATCTTTCCAGACACGATTGGTCGCAACACTGAAGTTTGCCACCTGAATACCTGATGGGAGTGAGCGCAACTCAGGGTCGCGTGTAAGGTTTCCGTAGATGAATGCCTTGTTGATATACATACGTTTATTCTACCACAAGCTCGTTGATGCTCTTATCGAGCGCCTCTTCTGAAACCGGCTCATTCTCTTCTTGCGGCTTCTCTGAGGCTTTCTCTTCTGCTACCGGCTTCTGCTCGGCCTTGCGGTCAGTCTTCTGTGGGAAGCGGTATTCTGAGCGTGTATTCTCGCGAACCGTCTTATAGATAATGTAACGAAGCACGTTCTTGTTCTCATCAAGCCCCTCTTGGATCGTGGTGATTTGTGCCGGGTCGATCTCAAACTTAACACTACAGAAGTGAGCTGTATCAAATTTCGTCTTCTTTCCACTCTCGGTGCGGAACATTGTGTACGCAAGCGAGATATGTTGCGGTGCCTCATCCTCGATGACTGTACCGCCCGCTTTGGTGACAAGTTCTTTGAGAGCGGCTGCCTCAACTGGTGCCTCGTCTTCAGAAAGCGCAGGGACGAGATGATAGCCAAGCTCGTAGATACGCGACTCCGCATCTTGTGCGAGATCGTCGTCGAACGTGGTTTCTTCCATTGTTTTCGCCGTATCTACAGCGTTTTGTGTATCTTCCATATGTTGCGCTAGCTTACCATACCCGGCTATTTGCCGCAAGAATACCTAGCTGTGTAGCGGCACGAAGCGTCGTGCGTTCTCGATGAGCTGCTTTTTCAGCACTTCGACATCCTCTCCACGAAGCTCTGCCATCTTTTTCACCACCTCAACCACGAACGCCGGCTCATTGCGCTTCCCCCGATATGGGATGGGGGCTGCGTATGGTGAGTCGGTCTCTGCGTGGATCATATCCGCCGGAGCATAGCGCACCGTATCGTCATAATCACGCGTGAAAGTGATAACTCCGGGGAACGACGTTGTGAAATCGATTTCGTAGTAACGTTTTGCGACCTCGGCGCCTTCGGTGAAGAAGTGTGCGTTTCCTTGAAGCCGGTCACCATATTCGCGCTTCTTTGAGGTGAGAATATCAAGCCCGTCATCGTGCGCATTGCGGATATGGAGCATCAGTGGCTTCTTGTGCAAAACCGCAAAATCAATCTGCCTTTCAAACTCCGCTCGTTGACGCTTCTGCTCGTCCGGATCTTTTACATGGAAATAATCGAGCCCGCACTCCCCAACCATCACCACCTTAGGGTCAGCGACCAACTCATTGTAGTCTGCGGGATCAAAAGACTCTTTCGTGTTGTCTGCCGGGTGGAGCCCAACAGTTGCGAACACACCGTCGTGCGCTCGCGCAAACTCAACCGCTCGTTTTGATTGTTCAAGATCCGTCCCAACAACCGTCGTCCACACCCCGAACTCTTGCATACGCGCAAAAACCTCGTCGAGATCTTGAGCGAACTTTGGAAAATGAATATGTGAATGAAAGTCGAAATATTCTGGCATTGCCTAGGTGTTAGGTTTTAGGTGATTAGATGTTAGGGAAATTATTTCTCCAAGCGCGGAAAAAGATTTTCCGGTTTTTTGTTTTCCTTGATTGCTGCAAGAATCTTTTCTGAGGTCTTCGGCATAATTGCGCTTATGAGAAGGCCGATGTTGCGTAAAGATTTTACCTGTTCCTCGATGATCCTTTGACCCATTTCCGTGTCACTCTTTATCACCTTGAACGGTTCTCGAACAGTAATGTCATCGTCGAGGTCAGCAATGTCTTTCCAGATTTCATCAATTGCGTGATTGAATTGATATGAAGATAGTGCTTCATTAAGACGCATTCTAACAATTTGTTTATCGGCAATATCCTCTACCTGCACAGCCTCAGCAAGATGTGTCTCAGCAAGCTTCATCACCCGTGCAACCACGTTCCCCAGACCATTAACGAGATGCGCTTCATAGAGCTCATCCATCTTCTCCCCGGTGAGGTCGGAGTCATCAGTCGGATGCACATGCCGAAGGAGGATGTAGCGCGCAGCATCCGTGCCATACCGCTCGACCATCTCATACGGTGAGATAACGTTGCCGAGCGACTTGCTCATCTTCTGCCCGCCACTGTTGATGAAGCCGTGATAAAAGACAGTATCAGTTGCTTTAATTCCGGCGCTCTTAAGCATCGCCTGCCAGATGATTGATTGGAAACGAAGCTGGTCTTTGCCGGCTACTTGGAGGGTCTTGCCATCCTCCCAGAACTTTTTGAAATTCCCCCCAACATCTTCCGGCCAACCAAGTGTCGAGATGTAGTTGGTGAGTGCATCGAACCACACATACATGACATGCTCAGCGTCTCCGGGCACGGGAATCCCCCAGTCCATACGCGACTTCTCACGCGAGATAGAGAGGTCCTCAAGCCCATCTTCGATGAATTTCAAGAGCTCCTTGCGGCGGAAGTCCGGTACTACAGAATCCTCACGCGTGAGATACTCAGTGAGATACTCCTGATACGCTGAGAGTTTAAAGAAATAATTCTCTTCTTCGATCTCTTGCGGCTCGACCCGGTGATCAGGACACTTGCCATCAACAAGGTCAGACTCGGTCTTAAACGACTCACAACCAACGCAGTAAAGTCCTTTGTATTTTTTCTTATAGATATCGCCACTTTCATCACACAGATTCCAGATATGCTGCGCCGCTTTAGTGTGGTGCTCGTCGGTGGTGCGGATAAAGTTATCGTACGAAAGATCAAGCGCTTCTTTGAGTTTACTGAACTCGCCGGCGTAATGGTCGACATACGCTTGTCGGTCCTGCCCCACTTCGTCGGCCTTCTGCGCAATCTTCTGCCCATGCTCGTCAGTGCCGGTATTGAAAAAGACCTCATCGTCCATGTGGCGCCAGAAACGCGCAAGTGTGTCCGCTTGTACGATTTCAAGCGCAAACCCAATGTGTGGGTCTGCGTTCACATACGGAAGCGTGGTGGTGATGTAGCGATTCGTCGACATTTTCAGAGGTTTATACGCTTCCGGTCATGTGTTCAAATTGCCGTGCGCGCCTCTTCTCAAGGTCACTAACAAGCTCTTGGATGACTGCCGCGACAGGAACCGAGAGAATGATACCAAGAAAGCCGGCAAGTTGCGCACCAATAAGAAGCGCGATAATAACGAGAAGTGGCGGAACACCGACCACTTTGGTCACGACAAGTGGGTAGATGAGGTGGTTCTCAAACTGCTGAATAATGATGTAAAGACCGATAACCAAGAGACCAATAGTCACTCCTCCGTCGACGAACCCAATCGCAACTGCGGGTATCGCCGAGAGAATCGGCCCAAAAACCGGGATGAGCTCAAAGATCGCTGCAACCACAGCAAGAAGAAGTGCGTACTTCACACCAAGGATCGTGAGTCCGAGGTAGACCAACATACCGACAATAACCGCAAGCAACACTTGTCCCTGCATCCAGAGCCCTATCTTCACTTGAGATCGACGCCAGAGACTGATGACATTTTTCTGGTACTTTACCGGCGTGATCACGCGGAGGAAATCATCGATTCCCGTTTCCTGCATCGCAAAATAAAATGAGAAGACCACGATGAGTACAAAACTCATGACACCACCGAAGATGAGCGCGACAGCGGCTAGGAAGTTTTCAGAGACATCTGAGAAAAGCTCGCGCAGATAACGCACGAAATCAGCAATCGAATATGTGCTGGGGGGGCTCTGTGAGTTAAGGGAGACGCCTTCTTGTACCTGAAGCGCAGGCGTCGTGGCGTTGAATTCTTGGAGGTAATCCGGAAGCACCGTCAGAAAGTTGGTAAGCTCAGAGAGAACCGGCGGCAAGAAGAAGTAAAAGAAACCAAAGAGAAACCCAAAAAATATGAGATAAACAATAAGCACCGCCACCACACGGGGAAATTTGTATTTCACAAACCACCGTGTTGCCGGCTCAATTGCTGAGGCAATGACCACTGCGGTAAGCACCACAAGGACGAGATCTTTGAGATAAAAGAGACCCGCAACAAGCATGAGGAGCAGTAGTGCACGCACCATGGTGCCGGTTGAGATAACAATATTTGATTCCGGAGTATTCTCTGACATATATCTAAGTGTAAAGTAAAACGTTGAAAGTTAAAAGTGGACCCAAGCCACCGACCGGAAGGATGCTGTTATAAAAATCCTTGAATTAATTCAAGGATTTTATATACCATTGACTATAGACTCTGCTTTATGAGCCCAACGAGCTCATTGAGCTTCACACGCTCCTGCTTGGCGGTATCACGGTCACGGACCGTCACCGTGTCGTCCTCAAGGGTATCAAAATCGATCGTAATACAATACGGCGTTCCGATCTCGTCTTGTCTGCGATAACGCTTGCCGACGTTGCCGTTGTCATCAAACATGATCTGTGGCACCTCCTTCTTGAGTGCGGCGTACACCTCTCGCGCCTTCTCTTGTAACTCCGGCTTATTTTTGAGGAGTGGAAAGACGGCGGCTTTCACCGGCGCTACCGATGGTTTGAATGCGAGGTATGTGCGCGCCTCTCCACCGACTTCATCTTCACGGTATGCCGAGGTGAGAACTGCGAGGACAGTGCGATCAACTCCAAGTGACGGCTCAATGACATGCGGTATTATCTTCTCTTTGTTTTCCTCATCAAGATACGTGAGTCTTTCACCAGAGTGCTCTATGTGCTGCGAGAGGTCGTGGTCGGTACGATATGCAAGTCCCCACAACTCCTTTTGTCCAAATGGAAAATCGAACTCAAAGTCGATTGTTCTTTTTGAATAATGCGCACGGTCTTCATCGGATACCTCTACATCGTGTATATACTCTTTGGGAATACCCACAAGGGCGGCATACGCATGCATGATACCGTGCCACAACTCAAACGCTGACTCCCAGTTTTCTTCTTTCACGAAATACTCAACCTCCATTTGCTCAAATTCTCGCGTACGGAATATAAAATCACGCGGTGCGATCTCGTTGCGAAACGCTTTGCCGATCTGACCGATACCAAAGGAGAGTTTTGGGTTCATTGAATCAACAACGTTCTTAAAATTAACGAAGATGCCTTGCGCGGTCTCCGGGCGCAAGTACGATTTCGTCGACCCTTCTGCTCCGACTTTTGTCTCAAACATCAGATTGAACTCACGCACTTCACCCATTTCCCCTCCACACTCTGGGCAGGTATTGGCATCCTTCAAGTGGTCAGCGCGAAATCGTTTTTTGCACTTGCTACATTCTGCAAGAGGGTCAGTGAAACCAGCACCAGTGTGCCCTGAAGCTTCCCACACTTTTTCGTTCATCAAAATAGCCGCATCGAGTCCATACACATCGTCTCTGCTATCTACAAAAATATGCCACCACAACTGTTTGATGTTGTTCTTGAGCGCCACACCGTATGGCCCATAGTCCCAGGTGCCGGCGAGACCACCGTAGATCTCAGAGCCCTGAAACACAAATCCGCGGCGCTTCGCGAGCGAGACGATCTTCTCCATTAATTGTTCGTTCTGTTCTGCCATAGAATATGGGTAGTATTACTGAATTACGCGATCATGTCCACTCGGGAGACTTGATTCAGAGAATATCCGTATCGAGAGCGATGGTATCTCATTAAAGATGCGCGCGTCAGTGAATTGATCAAATCCCGAGACACCTTGGGCTTCTATAAGCACCGGAGCCTGCCCAACCTGACTCACACTCGGCGTCAGACCAACCTGAAAGGCAACTTCCTTCGGCGAAATACCAACACCAACCCCTTGAGCAACCTCACCAATGTTCCACGTCAGCGTCCGTGCGTTCTCATTGAACGTGAGTCCGCTCCCCTGCGGAGAGATGTTGCCCAACCACCTGACATACGACGGCAAGGTCGCGGTCACCTGCGCTCCTGAGACATGATTCGCCGTGTTGGTCACTGTCCAGACAATCGTGTACGTCGACTCTTGTTCAGCAACAGGGGGGATTGGACCGGTATTTACAAACGGGCCGGTCGTGCGCAAGACCTGCCCGGCAAGCGCAAGATCAGAAGAAAACCGTATATTACGAGAGACGCGCGAAGTGATCGTCTCTGTATCTCCTGTTTCGCTAACTCGAGTACCGCGAACAGTCACCTCAAGTAATATCTCCGGATTCTCAATCGCATAGGCAGCTATGTTCTTGCCTGAGAAACCGAAGCGAAGAATTCCCGCTTCTGAAGGATTCACTAATGCAAAATCCTCGAGTGTATCCCTACCCCACCTGATTGTATCGGTGACCGAATTATAAAAGCCGCGCTCCCCGAAGACAGTTGATTCGTCAACTGCTTCCCCGATAAGTCGCGCTTCTATCTGCACGTTAGACACTGTGTCGGGGAGGTTGTTCTTCCACGCAATCGATCCTACTACACGCTCTCCACCCTCAAAGACATACGCGGTATCATCTTCGTTGTTAAGCGTGATAATTGTGCCAATAAACGGTCGCTGTATTGTTACTTCACGCGCGACACTCACAAATGTAGTGGCGAGTTTCTTCACGTCAAGCTCATCACCAACTCCCACGTCGAAACGAAACGTTCTCTTGTCATTCTCTTGACCAACAATCGTCCCTGAGATGTCAATGATTCGCTCTTCTCCTGGTCGCAAGTCACCAATATCCCAGACAGAATTTGAAAATGCCGGACGTGGCTGTGCACTGGTAAGCGTGAAGCCAAACGGATATTCCGCCACAACAACAATGTCCTCAACTCCCTCCGACACGTTCGCATTAACCGCAATCGAAAAGCTGAACTCTTGCCCGGAAGTTACCTCACCGAGTGAGCGAACCGAAATACTTACCGGCGCTGAAGAAAGTGTTACTTCGTATTCTTTCTCACTATAAAATATGGCATTTGAGCCAGCGGTGCGATATTCAACAGTTACTTTAATACGCTGCTGGGTATTCTCCTCGCCAAAGAACACTGCACGCACTGTCTTCTTCACCCGATCCCCCGGTGCGATATCACCAAGTGACTCACGGTATCGAGACAGTTCCCGCTCCATATTCTCCGGCGCACGCGCACCCTCTGGGTACTCCACCAGAAGATCTGCCGCTTCAAGCGTCGTCGGGTTCTTGTTCGTAATCGTAATCTGAAGACTCAACTCTTCACCACCACCGATCGCAGTCGGCCCTTGTATCTCAATATCGACATTCTCAGACGAAATGAGATTTTTGCCGCCAAAGAAGTAGATCGCACCGAAGAGTGTCGACCCCAGAAAGAAGATAATCGAGAATATGAAAAATACTTTAAGAGGAGATTGTCTCTTTTTTGATGGTCTCATCTTTCTCTCAATCGGTGTCTCCTTCCAGGCTCGTGGCGTACGCTCTTCTCCCGGACGAAGCGAACGTCGCCCCACTTCTTTTGCTTCGGATTTTTTTCGTGAATAGAGCTGTTTCCGAAGGCTCTCGATCCTTCCTTTATCCTTCATATTCTAAAAGTATAGCACTTTATAACTGACTCTCTTGGAGTGATGTGTTGATTTGTCTGATCATCTCTCTGCGCATCGGCGAGACAAGTGAGACAATCGAGCTGTCGATTGTCGCAACATCAAGGAATGGCGCCGTGCGTTCGTCTTTCGCGAGATACCCAAGGTTATGGAGTATACGCAGGACGATCAAACACTCAAGGTCGGTAAGTTCTTTGCTGTCAGTTGCTGTGGTGCGAATACTCTCAATACCACTCATAACCACACGAAAGAGCGCCGGGTTACTCTCTTCACCGGCAAGTAGTTTGCGCAACAACCGTACCATGCGCAGTATGAGTTCCCGCTTCCCCTCATCATCCGCGAGTGCTGTGTAGAGATTCTCTCTCGATTCCGCGCCTACAATACGCCACGTCTCCTTTCCGCGCACAAGTGATATGCGCGCGACTGAAAGATTCTGAAGTGAGAAGCGAAGCTTCGAGTGCTCCTCGCGTATACTGCGCGCAACAGCACGAACACGACCAAGGTCTTCGGTAAAGATATCTATGAGACTATCGGCTTCCCCGACAGGATAGTGTCCGAGCACCAATCCGTCTGTTTGATAGCGATGGTGTGCCATACAAATCTACTTACTAAGTGAGAACGCAAACGGATGCCCGTCAACGGTCTCCTTCTCTCCTTCTACAAAACCAAAAGTGAGGTCTGAGAGAAGCGTCGCATTCATAATCTCAGTCTTCGCGCCCACAAACGCTTCCTTAAGGTGCTCATCAGTATCGATGATAATTGCCACCTTCTCTTGCGGTGTAAGGTCGTTCTCTTTTCTAAACTGCTGGATACGCCTGATAAGATCGCGTACGAGTCCTTCTTGTCTCAACTCATCGGTGAGCTCGGTGTCGAGCTCAACCTCTTCTGATAGCGAGGTATCAAACGAGATCTTCTTCACATTCACTTCGTCCTCGATTAGTTCGAGAAGTTTCATCTTTCCTTTTAACTTTTCACTTCTAACTTTGAGCTCCGCAAGCGGCTGACGCACCTTCGTGCCCGCTTTAGCGCGAGCTTCGAGGCCGAGCGATACGAGCCGGCGCACCACTGCCATATCTTCAAGCGCCTCCTTGTTACTCTTCCCTGCCTCAGGCCACTCGCAGAGGTGTACACTCTCCAGATCGTCCTCTTTTTTGAGCTCCTGGTAGAGTGCTTCCGCATAAAATGGCATGAATGGCGCCATGACCTTACTGAGCCCCATGAGAACAGTGCGCGTTGTCTCAAGAGCATGCGCACGATCCTCCACATCATTGCTCTTAAAGCGCTCACGTGAGCGGCGTATATACCACGTCGAAAGATCATCAATAAAGAGTCCGATCGGACGCGTCGCGCGGTCGAGCTCATAGCGTTCCATCGCACCGGTTATCTCAAGAGTGAGTTCATTGAGTCGTGAGAGAATCCACTGGTCCAGAATATTCTTGCTGGCCACGCTTTGTGGCACTGTTCCATCCTCGACGTAGAGTGCATAAAACGAATATACGTTTTCAAGACGCACCAAGAGTTTCTTCATCACTTCATCAACACCCTTTTCAGAGAAATTGAGGTCTTCCCCGCGAACAATCGGTGATGAGAGAAGGTAGTAGCGAAGCGCATCAGCTCCATAGGTGTTTAAAATATATGCCGGATCAGGATAGTTCTTGAGTCGCTTGCTCATCTTGCGACCATCTTCCGCAAGCACGAGACCGTTCACAATCACATTCTTGTATGGGGAGTGACCAAAGAGCCCGACGCCAAGGACAATGAGCGAGTAGAACCAGCCTCTCGTTTGGTCCATTCCTTCCGCGATAAAGTCCGCCGGGTAGCCTTTCGCTCGTTTGAACCATCCGCTCTTTGGCTCGAAGACATCAGTATTCTCAAATGGATAGTGCTGCTGCCCGTACGGCATGGAGCCAGATTCAAACCAGCAGTCAAACACATCAGGAATCCGTTTCAACTCGCTGCCGTCTGTATCAATAAGAGTGATCTCATCAATGTATGGACGGTGTAGGTCAAGCTCAAACAGAGTATTATGCGGAAGCGGTATGAACGGAAGTTTACGCACCTCGCCGACCGACATGTCAAAACGATTATCTTTGATCGCTTCCCCGCATTGATCAACATCATACCCGAGCGCACCCGCTTGAATCATCTCAAGTGGTCCGTTGTGCGAGATGATCAATATCTTTTTATCTTTATATTCTCGCTCGAGCTCGTAGAGCACCTCACTCACACGTCGTTTGACCTCACCCCAATTCTCTCCTCCTTCGGGTCGCTTACTCATACGCTCTCGCGAGTCAGCAAAGAACGCGTGGTACTCATCAATTGTCTTCCCTTCAAACAACCCGACATTTACTTCCGTGAGGCGGGCATCTTCGCGAAGTTGTGATCCAGGGAGCTTGAGTTCAGACGCAAGAAGCTCAGCTGTCTCGCGCGTCCGCTGTAATGGAGAGTGTATGATTAGGTCAATGCTCTTTCCGTTAAAGAGCTTGGCCGCTTCATACACTTGTTTCCTTCCTTCTTCCGTCACCGGATTCTCCACTGAGTCCTTTGCGTTCAGTGTGTTCTTAGTGTTATGTACCGCCTCGCCGTGACGCATCATAAAGTAGGTATTACCTGAAGATGCAATATATTTCTTCAGGTCCTCGACTGATCCCATGACCCGCACTTTTTCCTCTTTCTCGTTTAGCCATACCGGTAGTGGTGCGCCCCAATAGCGCGAGCGTGAGATCGCCCAATCGCGTGCATTCTCAAGCCAGTTGCCGAATCGATGTGTGCCGACATCTTTTGGAATCCACCCAACTTTTTTGTTCTCTGAAACAAGCTTGTCTTTAAAATCAGTTACGCGTACAAACCACGACGATGTCGCATAGTTAAGAAGCGGCGTATCACAACGCCAACAAAACGGATAGCTGTGTGTTACCTTCTGTTTTTTAAAGAGCGCGCCGCGCGCGGAGAGCGCCTTAATGATCTCGATATCAGTTGCAAGCGGGTCATCTTTTGGCTTTGCAAACATACCAGCAAAGTCAGACACTTCTTGTGCAAATACACCCTCCGGTGTTACGTGGTGTACGACCGGGATGTCCTCTTGTTGAGCAAGCACTAGGTCCTCTTCACCGAAAGCGGGAGCAAGGTGCACCACACCGGTTCCATCCTCAACTGAAACATAGTCTGCGTGGTAAACCTTCCACGCGTTCTCTTTATGCTCGATGTTCTTATCTTTGTAGTAATCAAACGGCGGGATATACGATTTGCCGATAAGTTCCTCACCTTTGTATGTATCGACGATGGTATATTCATCATCACCGAAAACATCTTTGAGTTTATCTTTTGCGACAATAAAGCGAGTGAGTCCACCTTCATCCTTTTTCTCGACTGTGACGTACTCGACATCCTTGTTCACTGCCGCTGCCATGTTGCCGGGTAGCGTCCATGGTGTTGTAGTCCACACAATAAGAGACGTATCCTGCTCATCTTTAAGTTTAAGCCCGACGTATACAGAGATGTCGGTTGTATCTTTATATCCTTGATTCACTTCAAAGTTCGAGAGTGTGGTGCCACAACGTGGGCAAAGGTGCATTGATTTGAACCCTTGGTAAATACTTTTTTTGTCGTAGAGCGTTTTGAATACCCACCACACCGATTCGGTGTACGAGGTATCCATGGTCTTGTAGTCGCTCTCCATGTCGACCCACCGCCCCATCCGCGGTATGATCTTCTTCCAATCGTCAGCATAGCGAAGCA
Organism: Candidatus Paceibacterota bacterium; assembly: GCA_026195275.1. Taxonomy (NCBI): domain Bacteria; kingdom Bacillati; phylum Minisyncoccota; species Minisyncoccota bacterium. Next base: position 23,911 of record JAPHQU010000004.1, on the reverse strand, counting down.
CCGCATCGCGCGCCGCTTCATTGAACTTCGCAATACCCAGACTCTCGATGTCTCGCTTGGTCGTAAGACCCAATTCCTTTTCTATCTCGTTCTCAAGAGGAAGCCCGTGGCAGTCCCACCCCCACTTACGCACGACCCGATGACCACGCATACTCTGGTAGCGTGGTATCGCGTCTTTAATAGTACTCGCAAGCAAGTGACCGTAGTGCGGAAGCCCGGTCGCAAACGGTGGCCCATCGTAAAAGACATATTCTCCTTTTGGTGCCGGTTTTTCTTCGGATTTCTTGAAGACATTATTTGTATGCCAAAATGCGAGGACCCCCTCCTCACGCTTTGCAACACCACTCTTCTCCTCGGGAGCCTTTCCAGGGTCGTTTTTCATAATCATTATAGTAGCAAATTTGTATCCCCCACAAAAGAAAAGGCTGCAGCGATATTCACTGCAGCCTTACCTGATTCTCGAGATCAGGTTCACGAAATGTATTCCAATGATCCCCACTCCAGCCGGCGCGCGACACCATGATCGCGGTGTCGTCATATGACTCACGAAGCACGTCTGAAAACACATTCCTGAGCTCGCACATATTCGTCACGAGCCACTCCAAGCACGTGTCATCTCCAAGACCTGCAGGTACCAGCAATAGTGGGAAACGAAGAGACCCCTGTCCCAATGCCGCCTCCACGGCAGAGATATCTCCACTTTTCATGTCCACCTCCATATCAATCTGCGTGAACCCTATCACAGACACCTTAAAACATGCAAACAATCACATTCGCTCCGGCGCTTTGATACCAAGAAGCCAAAGTCCGTTTTGGAGAGTTGTCGAAACCGCGTGCGCGATAGCAAGACGATACGACACCTCGGGTGTACCGTCGAGTATCTTTTCTTGCCCGTACCAACTGTTGAATACTCCGGCGAGCTCGGTGAGATAGTTGGTAATATAGTGTGGCTCATAATTCTCAGTGGCACGGCGCACCACCTCAGGAAAACGATACAGTAAACGTTCAACATCGGTTGCCTGAGGAAGTGGTGTCGAGATGCCAACTTCAACTCCGCTCTCTCTCGCCTTCTCCAGGAGCGAGCCGATGCGTGCGTTTGTGTACTGCAGATATGGTCCGGAGTCTCCTTCAAAGGAGAGTGCTTGCTCAGGGTTAAAAATAATATCTCGTCCAGTCGACTGTTTGAGGATTGAGTATTTAATCGCCGCAACCGCGACTGATTCTGCAGTCTCTCGTACCCCCTCAACATTGAATGCGCCCATGCGTTTCTCGACTTCGACTTCCACGTCATTGACGAGCGACTCACCACTGATCACGTCCCCGGTACGCGACGACATCTTGCCGCTCGTAAGCCGCAGCGTGCCGTGGGTGAGGTGCGCCACCTTCTCTGCAAGCTCACCAAATATCTGTTTCATCGCTTCTTTAACTACTCTAAAGTACTCTCGTTGCTCTTCCGCGGTAATGGTGATTGAAATATCAAATGGATATGTTTCATTCTTTTTCTTGAGAAGACCAAGCTCCTTAGCTTCGTAGGTTGGTAATCCTTCTGAGTTGAGGAACACACGTGTGTGGAGGGATGGGTCGTGGGTTTCGGCATCAAAAATAACAGCACCATCACTCTCTCTGAAAACAGAATCTTTTGCGCTGGCGTCACTCGATAAATACTCTTCAACGATCTCTTTACCAAGAGGACCCGTTTCGCTCTCGAAGAAATAGTGATCAAATTTTGTGCCAAGCTTTTTGTATATCTCTTCAAAATGCTCGAGCGAGAGTGTGCGCCCAGTGTCATAAAGAACATTCACTTCCTCATTACTTCGCTCGTATACTTCGCGATTGATCTCGTTAATCTCTTTTTCTGCTACAGGATTACTTTCGTATGCTACAGCTCCTGCTGCGTATGCTTTGCCAAGCATCTCAACACTCTCAATTGGTGCATCTATTTCTTTCAGCCCCCAGATCGCCTTTGCAACATGGAGTCCGACGTCACCTTGGTAGTTCGCCCGCTTCACTTCCGCGCCAGAAAACTCAATGAGACGCGAGACCGACTCACCAATGGCGTTACTCATTAAGTGCCCTATATGGAAAACTTTGAATGGATTCGGGTCAGTGTACTCGACCATTACTTTCTTGCCTTTGAGTGCATCATTTCTCCCCCACACCGAAGCTGCCTCGAGCACATCACGAACGTTCTGTATGAAAAATTCTCGTGAGAGATCGAAGTTTATGAAACCAGGACCTGCAACCGCAACCTTCTCAACCTCACTTGGCTTATTTTCTTCGATATATCGTACGATCTCTTCCGCGAGCTCGCGTGGGCTCTTCCTTGCTTCTTTCGCGAGCACCATCGCCGCATTACAAGAAAAATCCCCATGAAAGAGGTCCGCTGGGTGTTCCAGTTTAATGTCTTCTGCTTCAATGCCGAGCTCAGTGAGCGCGCTCCGCACTAAGTTAATGAGTTTCTCCTCGATCATGCCATCAACTATATCTGAAATCTTTCTTTAGCGCGACTCGACAACGAGCGGGTACTTATCTTCTGAATATTCAACATTGACCGCCGCTCGACCGAGAAGGGCTCCGCGATTGGTTTCGACCGAACAGCGCCACTTCCCCACCTCGACTCGTTTGATACTGTATCCACGATATCCTTCCTCACGCCCACCGGCGACCGGGAAGTCAAACACTTCGCGCACCTCCCACTCCCTTGCTCGCGGATTATATTCATCCCAGACATGCTGTATAGGAATTGTAATATCAGCCGGTGCAAAAACTGAGCTAAAACATCCAACCGCTACTGGTGTTTTCGCATGTATCGTCGAGTCAGAGTTCTTCCAAAATTCATACCAATGCTTTTCATACATTACCTCGTAGCCAAGCTCGGTACGCGTGACCGAATGATAGATCCCCACCTCGCGCGCCGAGAGTGGCACGGGCGGAATGAGGTTCGCATAATAGAGAAAACTAAAAGTAACCACAATCGCGAGAACGCTCCGTACAAGCAGTCGTCGATCTTCATCGTAGACTCTTCGCGCGATCTTGCGAATGATGGCGAGGTAGCCTACTACAACCACCAGACTCGCAAACGCACTCACCAAAAACGTCCACGATGCCACGGTACGCGTGAGCACGGGAATGAGCACAATGAGATACGCGAGAATGAGCAGGTAGTACACCGCGACAGAAAAACGAATGCGCTGATGCCGGTTCTTCACAAACTCGTTCCCGATAAGGAGTGCAAGAAGAATAAGAAGGAACGGCCAGTTCCCAATTAAAGTGGCACTACCCATGTAGAGCACCAGAAGACCACTCGCGAGGTTGCCAAACGAGAACTGTGTGAGCGTCTGCGCCCAAAGCGACTGCGGAGCTCCAGTCTCCTCGCGCTGCGCCATAAAGATGATGCATGAACCCGCGATAAAGAGATACGCAAGCATGACTAAGTTGCTGTAGAGCTGGTCCGGCCGGCCGAGCGTAAGTGAGTCCCAGATAAAACCTGAGAAGATCGCCACTGTTGGCAGGTGCTGTCGATGTTTTCTTATGAAAGTGATTGTCCTTTTGAACATATATATATTGAGTATATACAAACGAAGCCAATTCGACCATTTCTTGACTTGCCTGATGTAAGAACGTACTCTGACACCAGATTCAGTCCTTACACATTCATAGAAACAGGAGATGGCGATGTTTTATCGTACCCTTGAAGAACGTACGCCCGATACACAGTATCAGGATCGTTTGTGGCACATCCTCGATGACGGACGTCTCGAGAAGGAAACCCCTCAGGATGTCGGGGCATTGACCTGCTTTGGGGAACTCGCACCGATGGTGTTCCCCGTTCAAAACGGAGCACCCGTCATTACCGAACGTAAAATCCCCTGGAAAGCCGGCGTCGGCGAAATCCTGGCGTTCATCAACGGCGCCCGCGACCTCGACACCCTCAAAGAATTTGGGGTGACTTGGTGGGGAAAGTGGGCAAGTGAACGGAAGTGCACCAAGATTGGTGTCCCGGTTGGTGACCTCGGTCCCGGCTCCTATGGCGCAGCGTTCCACGATTTCCCCATGCCTGACGGACAAGGGTTCAATCAGCTCGCTCACGCTGTCGAGCAGTTGCAAAACCCGGAAAACTACAAGCGGCGCACCATCTTTGTGCATCCTTGGATTCCGTTTTACAACGGCTGGGGTAGTGAACTGCAGAAGGCAGTCGTCTCACCGTGCCATGGATGGATGCACTTCCGGGTTCTCAACGGGAAACTGTATCTGCACATGTTTCAAAGGAGCGCTGACATGCCGATCGGGGTACCGTTCAACATGGTTCAGTACTTCGCGCTTCTGCTTGCGGTTGCGCAGGTGACCGGACTTGAGCCGGCGCAGTACAGTCATTCGTTCTCGGACGCACACATCTACGCGGACCAAGTTGAAGAAGTCCGGACGGTCTTGAGCCGTGTACCGCGTCCGTTTCCGATTCTCAAAGTCGATCCGGGTGTGAAAAACCTCTTCGACTTCCGGCCGCATCATTTCGAGCTTGAAGAGTACGATCCTCACCCGGGGCTTGAAATACCGGTTGCGATTTAAGGAGGTGGTGATGCATACAGAAAAACCATCTCTCATTGTCGCGATAAACGAAAAACGAGTTATCGGTGGTAATGGAAGGTTGCTGTGGCGCTTGCCGAGTGATCTTCGTCACTTCCGAGAGCTCACCATCGGCTCCGTGGTTGTTATGGGCCGAAAGACTTTTGAGTCCATTGGAAAGCCATTGCCAAAACGCGTGAATGTTATCCTCACGCGCCAAAGTGGTTTGGAGGTTGAAGGGTGCGAAGTGGTATCGACACTTGAGGATGCACTGGCTGTCGGCGCTCGAGAGAGTAAAGCGGTCTTTGTCATCGGAGGCGGAGAAATATACCGACTCGCCCTCCCATCTACGGAGTATATCTACCTGACCGTAGTCCACGATGATGGTGTCGAAGGAGATGCAACCTTCCCAAAATTGGATTCGAGAGAATGGAAGCTTGTGGTACACAAAGAAGGTACCCGGCAGCCAGAAGATAAATTTCCTTTCGACTTCTTCGAATATAAACGAAGGAGATAAGCTCGCACAGAATGTGTCGGGCTTTTTCTTTTTAGAGCCATGGTGATACTATTTTAGATACACACAAATCTATGCGTGAGAAAAAAACTACATTTTTGAATTTCAAACACACACGTGGGGACGCGCAACAAAAGCAAATGGAACAAATTGCACAAGACGGCGTCTGTCCCTTCTGCAGAGAACACTTTGAAAAATACCACAATTCCCCCATTGAAGAAGAGGGTGAGTGGTGGGTAGTTACCAAAAATGACTATCCATACGATGGCACCTCTGCCCACTACCTCCTTGTCTACAAACTGCACGCGACAAACGTCACGGAAGTAGACCAAGAGGCTTGGGTTGAATTCGGCCGTTTTGTGAGCATGCTGAATGAAAAACATGCGCCGAATGGTGGGGCTGTGTTCATGCGTTTTGGGGACATGGATTACACTGGATCGTCGGTGGCGCATCTGCACGCTCAATTCTTAGTTGGCGGGCCTCATTCTGAGGACGCTGAAAAGCTTCGCGTCAAGCTTGGATACAAGAAGAGATAAGAAAACACCCCCGAGGCAATGACCTCGGGGGTTTTAGGTTTCCAAAAGAACAAGTTCGACACCGGCATCTTTCAATGTCGATTCGCCGTCAAGCTTTGCGTATCCGCCGCTAAAGTAGCATCGGGATATTCCTGCCCGTGCAATATGCATCGCACAACTCGGACACGGAAACGCTGTGACATACAGCCACGCACCCTCAGTGGAGATTCCACGGCGTGCAGCTTCCACAATCAAGATCGCTTCGGCATGCTCTGCTGTTGTGAGGTCGAGTCGGATTCCTCGCTTGAAGATACTGCGCGGATCACCGAACACATTCGAACCTTGTTCATCTGGCACATGCGTGTTGCGAGCGTACAAGATAGGAGTATTGTCTTTAACCAACACCCCGCCAACTTGCCGCCACCAATCGAAGCTCTTGTCAGCTTCTTTTTGCGCACGCTCCATCATTTCATAATGAAGCGATTCAACGTTCACTGAACGATGTGCGCTGACAGCATTCTGCTCATCAACATTGTCGCGATGCCATCTCAAGAAGATGGAGTGGAATTCCACCTCTGCGCCCGAGAAGTATTTTTCTACAACCGCTCGGGTGATGTCCTCGTTCGGACATACGATCAAGAGATCTTCTTTCTCCAAAAGGTGTACAGCCGGCACATTCAATGAGTGGACATCCTTGAGCCGCAAGAGACTGAGCCCCTGCACAGCTTTAACCATCTCAGAGGATGAGAGCGCACGAAGCGCGTCTTTTCTTTTGAGGTAGTCAAATTCACCACCAAAAGAAGCGATGAGGTCTTCGGAGATGATGAAGAGCGGTACGTCACTCGGGATTGTTCTGAAAAACTCCAGATACCCGCTGTGAAGCACCGGAATGTAGGCGATAGCAATTTTCTTCATACACCTACCCTCCTTTCATCCCCCTGAGCCGCGTAAGCCCAGCAGCAAGTACTTCTACAGCTCCTTCCATTGATTCAATTGCTGGACCAAGGACGCCTATCTGCATCTCACGCAGACGAGCACTGGTGCTTGTCTCCGCTTGGGAGGGAAGATTCACCACCTCACCGCAGAACTCTCTGAGCCTCTCGACCTTTTCGCCGGAATACCCAGTTCGTTCTGAGATAACGAGGACATCAGGACGAACAGTCTTGATCAACATCCACGACTCATCACCCTTATGTTTCAGGGTGACCATGTCGACGTACCGGAGGTGAGTGAGTGCTTCAATGCGTTCATGTTGAGGGACGATCGGGCGATTTGGTCCTTTACGTATTTGGATGCGCTCGTCGCTTTCGACACCGACAACAAGGAAGTCACCACGCAGACGGGCTTCGCGGAGATATCGAGCGTGACCGATGTGGGCAAGGTCAAACGAACCGCTTGTCAAAACGATCTTACCGCCAAGCTTGCGGATTGCTTCAACAATATCCTTCAACTTGGTGTAATCCTCAACAAAACGCTCCTCAGGAGCGCAGTCCGAGGACAGAATACCTGAGCGTTCCATGAGTCTATCCTTTCTGTGTCTAGGAACAATTTATTTCTGATGGAACGGTACCATACGGGAATGTAAAAACACAACTCGCGTGAAAGCGCGAGTTGTGTTTTTATGTTTCCTCTTTATTTAACCCTTATTCTTTCACCTCGATTCCCATACTTCGCGCGGTACCCTCGATAATCTTTGTTGCCTGTTCAATATCGTTGGTGTTGAGGTCAGGCATTTTCTCTTCCGCTACCTCGCGCACCTGCGCTTTAGTAAGAGTTCCTGCCTTGCTGACGAGGTTCTTTCCTGAACCCTTTGGCTTGCCAAGTTTCTTCAAAAGGAGTCGTGAGGCAGGTGAGGTCTTAAGGATGAAATCAAATGTTCGATCATCATATACCGAAAGCTCCACCGGGATGATATCGCCACCAAGCTCGCGGGTCTGCTCGTTGAACTGGTTTACGAATTCGCCAATGTTGATACCAACAGGACCGAGTGCGGTACCGACTGGTGGCGCCGGAGTAGCCTTCCCTGCGGGAATCTGGAGCTTTATCTTTCGTGTTATTTTCTTTGCCATGATTAGATGTTCTTAACGAATGAAGTGAGTTTAGAAATCTTACACCCCTCACTTGGTTTGTTATCTTAAGCCACTCATATATAACATACTTGATTATGATATACAACGCGCCAAGTGAGGGGTTGAGAAATCCTAATTCGCTACACTTATAATAATTTCTATATCTTCTTAACCTGCAAGAAGTCGAGCTCTACCGGCGTCTCGCGACCAAACATTGGCACAAGTACCTTCACCTTGCCGCGATCTTCATCAACCTCGCCAACCTTACCCTCAAGCTCCTTAAATGGACCATCAACGATAGTCACCACATCGTCAACATTGAGGTCAATTTTGTGCTTGACCGTATCTGAGTGCATACGTGAGAAGAGCTCATCGATCTCAACTTGAGTGAGCGGTACCGGTTTGGTACCTGAACCAACGAATCCGGTCACGCGCGGTGTGTTGCGCACTACATACCAAGAATCATCGGTCACGATCATGTCAACAAGTACGTAGCCGGGGTAGATTTTCTCCGCCTCCTCGACACGCTTGCCACCTTTGATCTTCACCTTCTTCTCGGTCGGCACCACCACATCAAAAATACGATCTTCCATACCAAGAGACTCGATACGTTGTTTAAGATTACGCAAAACCGCATTCTCATATCCCGCGTAGGTGTGAATAGCATACCAGTGGCGCCCGATGTTGTTGTCTTGTTTTGCCATAGTGTTTAGAGAAAGAGCCTATCAAGTACGTTAGTAAACACGAAGTCGAAGAATCCAAGAAGTACTGCGACCACGAGCGAGATCACAACAACAAGAATAGTAAAGATGGTCGTCTGTTTTGTTGTTGGCCACGAGACGTGCTTGAGCTCACCTCGAGTATCCCGGATGTATTGAATGAATCGTTTCATAAAATGATAAAATTAGCACCCTATTTAAAAACCCCCGCTGGGGGTGTTTTTTGAAGAATAGCATGACAACAACGGAAAGTCAAAAATAAACCGGCGCCCAATATTTCTCTGGACGCCGGTGTGGCGATAGTTAGTCACCTTTTGTGTTTGGTCTCCTTCTGCGTCGAGTATATGCACGCTCTGCATGAGTGGCGCAATACGACTCATCCCTCTCTGTGGGCGCTCCGCAGAAGGAAAAGGGAGTCGTCTTCTCCTCGCCGCCTGCGACAGGCCAGAGACACTGATTGTTGCCGACCTCCAGCAACGTGAGACCTCCGGTCTTTTTTTCTCGTGTTGTGCGTTCTCTCATTATATCCCCCTCGGATTTCAGATAGAGAAGAAGAATGTCTGGAAGGAGAATACCACGCATCATACCTAAGTCAATATCATTAAAAAACACCCTGCTAGATACGGGTGTTTTTCATGAGATACTGATGGTTATTGTATCTCGTAGGTGATGCTCACCTGAGAGGTGATGCGGTTCTCGCCTACCGGAAGATCAGGAACAGTCTTACTGCTCACGTCTCCACCAACCCCATATGCCACTGATTCAAAGCGTGGATACGCGACCGGCGAACCATACTCATTGAAACTTACAATGCGCACAAGTCGCACACCAAGATCATCTGCGAGTGCATCCGCTTTCTCCTTTGCGTCAGCGACCGCTTCCCGTCGGGCTTCGCGCGAAAGTGCATCTTCGTCGTCTATAGTGAACTGGAGTCCGCTGATATTCTCAACGCCAAAGCTGCCAACCCCAGAAAGGAGCTCGCCCGCCTTCTTGGTATCGCGCACTTTCACCTGGACGCTCTGATTGATCTCAAAGCCGACAAGTTCTCGCTTCCCTTCTGGGCATGGGTAGGTAATACACTGGATCTTGCGCCACTCGTATCGCGGGTAGACATTGTATGAGATGGTCTTAATGTCACGGTCTTCCACCCCGTTCTCTTTGAGGTAGGCAATCGCTTCGTTCGTCACCTGCGCTGCTTCTTCTTGGACTGCCTCCGCACTTTCCCCTTCTTTGATTACTGAGAAGCTAAAGAGCGCAGTGTCGGGCACCGCAAAGACCTCACCTTCACCTTGAATCGTGATTGTATTGGTTGGAATGACTCCAGAGCCAATGAAGCGCCACTCGCGGACCTCGGTGACCACGAGGGTGAGCAAGAAAAGCGAAAGAAGCGTGAGTGTGAGCGCACTCAACGTACGGACAACACCTGATGTGTACGCTTTATTGAGTATTCGCTCATGAGTATTCATATTATTTTCCATAGTACTCGTTCTCGTTTATTTGTAATGTACCTATTATAATACCACCCACAGTTAAAAAATCATCGCTCCGCCTTCTTGTTGGAGTATCCCCAAGACTGTATAGTATGCACATGTCAATAACGCTCTACGCACTCATAAGTGTCTTTATTGTTAGCCTCATCTCTCTTGTTGGGGCTATTACTATTTCAATCAACAAAGAAGTCCTTAGGCGCTCAATATTCTTTCTGGTGAGTCTCGCGGTGGGAGCTCTTTTTGGTGACGCAATCATTCACCTCATTCCAGAGGCATTCGAGCTCTTTGAGGACACCACGCACGCAGCTTTCTATATCATTGTCGGTATCTTTACCTTCTTCGTCCTTGAAAAATTCTTCCACTGGCACCACCATCACGGCAACAATGAAGAGCATCGGGCGTGTGCGATCCATCCGGTTGGTCGCATCATCCTTTTCTCAGACGGTATTCACAACCTCCTCGACGGCGCAATCATCGGCGCTGCGTATCTGGTAAGTATTGAAGTAGGTATCGCGACAACACTTGCGGTCATCCTCCACGAGATCCCGCAAGAGATTGGTGATTTTGGTGTACTCATCCACGCCGGCTACAGCCGTGCGCGAGCGCTTCTCGTGAACTTCCTCTCTGGACTCAGTGCTGTTCTTGGTGCTCTTGCTGCACTCTTCTTAGGTTCGTTTATCGAGCACGCAACACCCGCGCTTATTGCAATTGCCGCCGGGTCCTTCCTCTATATCGCCGGCTCAGACTTAGTACCCGAACTCCATAAAACAACCACTGCGCGTAAATCACTCCTTCAGCTCATGGGCATTATGATTGGTATCGGACTTATGTTCGCGCTCACTCTTGTTGAATAACAACAGCGCACCGTATAGAGGGGCGATACTCAGCAATAATCCTGCTACAATATACGCATGGGAGAATTCTACCCTCTTTTCTTAATACTCTTTGCCGGAGTTGTCTTTTCAATGATATTCCGACGTGTGCACGTGCCGTGGGTGGTGGGACTCATCCTTGGTGGCATACTCGTGGGACCGCATGTGTTTAACCTTATTGAGGTCACCCCCACACTCGATTTTATTGCGCAAATCGGACTCATATTCCTAATGTTCATGGCAGGGCTCGAGACAAATCTCTCGAGCTTTAAGAACTTTCGAGGACAATTACTCTTCCTTTCTCTTATTAACGGTGCTATACCGTTTATTGTTGGTTTTGGACTTGCACTCACGCTCGGTCACAGTCTGACGATTGCCATCCTCATTGGGATCATCTTTGTTTCTTCCTCAATTGCTGTGGTTATACCCTCTCTTGAGAGACTTGGACTCCTTCACACCCGCCTCGGACAGTCAGTGATTATGACGACGGTGATACAGGACATTGCAAGTTTAATACTTCTCTCCATCGTCCTTCAGAGCATCGATCCAGTTACCCAAATCCCGCTTTATTTATTCTATCCACTCCTCATCGTCATCCTGGTGATGTTCCGCCTACTACTCCCTAAAATCCGCTGGCTCTTTACTGCGGGAGTGCGTGGAACAAAAGATCTCTTCCAGCAAGAGTTCCGTTCAACTTTTCTGATACTCGTTGGGACAGTAATTGTCTTCGAACTGCTCGGGCTTCACCATATTATTGCAGGGTTCTTTGTTGGTCTTGTTCTTTCAGACTCAATAGTAAACCCAAAAATAAGAGAAAATATTCACACTATTAGCTACGGTTTTTTTGTACCGGTGTTTTTTATACTCATCGGTGTACAAACCGACATCAGAGTTTTCGCAAACGTCAGTGGTGCGGCACTGCTCACTATAGGCGTCATCCTTGCTTCAATGTCATCAAAACTGATTAGCGGCTGGCTTGGTGGTAGGTTGGTCGGGTTCAGCAACGATCAATCGCTTCTTTTTGGTATCTCGTCAATTCCACAACTCTCAACAACGCTCGCAGTCGCATTCTCTGCGTTCTCTCTTAACCTCATTGGAGAGGGTTTGCTCACCGCCATGGTTGCTCTGAGTGTGGTGACTGTTGTTATAAGCCCTGCGCTGATGAATATATTTAGTACACGAATACAGCGCGCAGCATACAGAAACCACATCAAGTAGTACTGCTTTTGTATGCCACGCGGATGAAACCTGCCTGCAGACTGGTAAGTACAAGGATTTATTTTTTTATAATAAGGAGAAATGTATCAGTCTCTTCTACGGAAATGAATCACACCAATCGCTAAAATAGCTCCAATCGTGTTAGACACTAAGTCGAGAAGCGTGTTCGCGTAGCCACCGACCCCTGTCTCAGAGAATATGACCACTGCGATAAACTCAACGATCTCATTAAGTGACCCTGCACCCATCCCAATAAGCACAAGAAGTGCGTACACCACAGACCATCGAGTCTTGTTGTTAAGATATGGGCGAAGCAAATGAAATGCCACAAGTGTTGTCACAAAGAAACCAAAGACGTGCACGAGCTGATCAAACTTAATAAGAACAAAGTCTCCAGTGCCGTTAAAGAGCGGGAGTACCTGGTATGCATAGAGCACACTGTCGCCCACCGGGATGCCACCACCCGCCATGTGGAGCAGTCCCCAGATCGAGAGACACCAGAGAATAAATTGATTGAAGTTGCTTTTTGAGAGTGTGGTAAGGATGAGTGTAAAGAAAAAGACGAGCACTGCCACATACCAGAGGAACTCATAGTTTTTGATACTCACATAGTAGAGCCCGAACGCTGCAATATACAGAGTATTAAACAGAACGAGGAGCCACTCACCAAATCCGAATTTCATACTCCTTAGTATATCAAAAAACACCCATTTACATTCCAATGTAGATGGGTGTGTCTTGGGTGCCTACCGAGAATCGGGGTCAAGTTTCTAAGCTCGCAGGCTCGCTAAGAACTTCCTCCCCGGACTCGCCGACAAGCCCTCGCTCCGCTCGTCTTGTGTACTGGCTCCGTCTTTCGATTCTAGTATGTACCGACATACAGTAAGACCCCAACACTATCGTGTCAGGGCCTAACTGTATGTTGGGTGCCTACCGAGAATCGAACTCGAATTTGGGGTTCCACAAACCCCCGTGTTAACCGTTACACCATAGGCACCATATATATCCCTTGAGTCTTTAAACGCCTCATGGGTATGAGGCGTTTATTCATAACTCGGAGACCTCTCGACTATACCAGATTTATGGTTCAAAAGTCGAGCAATCGCGTAGAGAAGTGACGAAAGTCGATTGAGGTACACGAACGTCCACTTCCCAATGCACTACACGACGCGCGAGCAACCTGCTTTGTTTACTGTGTGGGGTCGAGTTTCTAAATTCGCTACGCTCATTAAGAACTCCCTCCCCGGGCTCGCCTGTTTTCATTTTTTACCTGGGCGTCAGGTTTCTAGAGCTTTGTGGGGTCAAGTTGCTAAGCTCACTGTTCGTGCTTCGCACTCCATCTCGCTAAGCACTTCCTCCCCGGGCTCGGCTTCCCTCTCACAGCTCGGGACATGCCTCCGCCTGGCACAATGGCACGAACGCAATGCAAATTGCGTTCTAAACAAAAACGACAAGTTGCAACTTGTCGTTTTTGTTTACCATTGTGCCCAGGACTGGAGTCGAACCAGCACGTCCATACGGACACACCCCCCTCAAGGGTGCATGTCTACCAATTTCATCACCTGGGCATATATGTAACTCGTCCATTCTAAAGAACTTTGAGGGTTTTGTAAACGCCAAAAGAAAGGCCGAGGCGCGAACCTCGGCTTTCTCTGTATAAAATAAATTGAGTCTTACTCTGATTTCTTATCTTCCTCTGTAGGTGTTTCTGCCGGAGCGGGCTCTTCTGCCGGAGCTTCCTCTTTCTTCTCTTCTTCTGCCGGAGCTTCTTCTGTCTCGGCAACCACTTCGGCTGCTTTTGCTTCTTCAGCAGCTTTTGCTGCCGCTTCTGCCTCCGCGACCTTTGCTGCTTCAGCCTCTTCCGCTGCCTTCACTGCAGCCTCAGCAGCTGCCGCTTCCTCAGTCTCAGACTTTGAAGTGATATCAACGAGCTGCATCTTACGCATCTGACGCTTGATCTCACGCGCAACCTTCTCACGAATATGATAGAGCTTCGCACGGCGTACCTTTGATCGCTTCACAATCTCGATCTTATCAATCATAGGAGAGTAGAGCGGGAAGATCTTCTCAACCCCGACGCCGCTTGAAACGCGGCGTACAGTGAATGTTGCTCCTGGCTCGTCGCCATGCTTGCGGGCAAGCACCAAACCTTCAAACGCCTGAAGTCGCGTCTTTCCTTTCTCTTCGATCTTCTGCCACACACGAACACTATCACCGACACGGATTCCGATTTCCTTGCGGTTGTCCATATTGACTGGAGAGATCTTGACTCCTTCTTGGCCTGCTGCTTGATTCATAGTGGTAGGAACTTTAGCACAACCGTTATTCTTCTGCAATATTACGTAGGTTTTTGAGTACTCGCTCAAAATCCTCCGGCAGTGGTGCCTCAATGGTCTTGCGCTCACCATTAAGGAGATTGAAGCTGATTGAGCGCGCGTGGAGCGCTGGACGCTCCAGCCCGCCAATACACACCTTTTTAGGTGCGTAGATATGATCGCAGACAATAGGGTGGTGGATTGCTTTGAGGTGGACACGAATCTGATGTGTACGTCCGGTCTTTGGGCTTGCGGTGAGGTAGGTGACGGGCTCTCCTGTTTCAGAATCCAAGAGACGATCGATCACGCGCCACTCAGTGATTGCCGAGCGAAGCGTGCCACTCTTTCCCGGTTGTGCACTCCATTTTCGTGGCTTCTTTTTTGTGCGACCAATCTCCATATCGATCACACCACGGTCGGCCTTTGGGTGTCCGTAGACCAGCGCCGCGTACCGCTTGTCCATAGTGCGCTCTTGAAACTGCTTTTTGATGAACGTGTGTGCCTCTTGGGTCTTTACAACAATCATCACACCTGAGGTGGTGCGATCAAGTCGATGCACGATACCCGACCGCGGAATATGCACACCCTGAGGGCTCACACCGTCCTCCCCCACTCCTGCTGCTTCCGGATAGCGCTCAAGCAGCCAATCAACAATTGAGGGCTCTTCGTTGCGACCGTCAAAATGCACAATAAGACCCGCGGGCTTATTTATCGCCACAAGATCATTATCTTCGTATAATATTGGTATTTCCATCTGCAGACTTTATAACTTCCAACTTCAAACTCACTTACTTTCCTCTTCGCCGCTCGCGCTGCGCAAACTCTGCAATAAGTCCGTCGAACTCTTCCTTGGTGAACGCCGGCCAATAAGTTTCTGGGAAAAAGAGTTCACTGTAGACTGATTGCCACGGCAAGAAACCGGAAAGACGCCACTCACCGCCGGTACGTATAATCATGTCCGGGTCGGGGACATCCTTCGTCCAAAGATGTCGCGCAAATTCTTCTTCAGTGACCACGTGCTTGTCTCCCGAGTCAGCGTTCATGACGATCTCATTGACCGCACGCAAGATTTCAGCCCTCCCGCCGTACGAGAGTGCAACAACAAGGGTGAACGGGGTCTTGTCTTTAGTCTTCTTGTGAACCTCAGCAATGCTTGTTTGGATATCCTCCGGGAAACGCGATATGTCTCCGGCGAAGATAATGCGTGCGTCTTCCTTCATCAGTTCTTCAAGCTCTTCGGTCAACATCTTACGGAACAGATCCAACAGGTAAGAAACCTCCTCCTCTGAACGATTCCAGTTCTCTGTGGAGAACGCGTAGGTGATCATGTTTTCAATACCCACATCCTTAGCCCACCCAAGAACTTCTTTAAGCTTCTCGTACCCACGTTGGTGCCCCTCAAGCGACGTGAGCCCCTGCTCTTTTGCCCACCGACGGTTGCCGTCCATGATGATGCCAATACATTTTGGAATATTCTTCTTGTTCTCCATATCCTTTTCTATCTAATATAAAATACTAAAACTATCAAACTCTCCACTTGGTTCCCGCCATCGTGTGTCCACCCGAAGCACTCGTGCGAGAAACGGCCCTTTATGGAGGTGCTCTATAAGCTTTTTGAGCTTGTCCTCGCTCCCCTGTGCGACCACCTCAACCGAGCCATCGTCCAGATTTTCTACCGTACCACGAATCCCGAGCGAACGCGCGTGGCGCTGCACAAAATCACGAAACATAACCATTTGGACTTTCCCCGTTATCTTACAGGTAATCTCTTGATTTTCCATTATACGCATTGTAGTGCAAAGTAGGTGAAATACCAGAAGAAGTTGAAAAAGTAGAAAAATGGGGTACTATAATGCGTACCCACAAAGAGGGCGCTTAGCTCAGTTGGCTAGAGCAACCCGTTTACACCGGGTAGGTCGGGGGTTCGAATCCCTCAGCGCCCACCAGAAAAAGATCCAGTCTTATCAGACTGGATTCTTTTGTTTTTACTGTGCTTCTGCCTGGACTCGAACCAGGATCAACGCCTTAGAAGAGCGCTGCTCTATCCTTTGAGCTACAGAAGCAATTGTAGTGCTGGAGACCATTGAATCCCGACGCTTTGGTCGAAACCCCGACTTTACATTGGGACTACGAGTGCACCCACACTATACACGGGAACAGACTTTTTTGAAACTGTCTATATTACTGAGACGGATCAGCAATACGCACCCCCGCACTCTTTCTTTGTTCAAAGAGTGCACTTCTTCCCTCAAGTGAAGTGAGAACCTCCTGCATTTCACTGCGGTCAACACTCTCTACCCGGACTTGTCCCGATTGCTCGACTAAAAAGATCGTGCCGCTGTTTACTTGAAGGAATAAATATCCACTAAAAAAGAGCATGAAGATATTGAATACTACAAATACCATAAGGATAATCTCCCAATGAAGATAGACGCGTGGTCGTGAACTTATACTCGCGAGTGTCATGAATGATGCGTATCTCTTTATCTCTTTTTGTATCGTTTCTATATTCATAAACTTACTTAAGCTTTAACACTGTGAAAATGATGTGTGCCTGCCAAAGGGTTGAATTTGGTACACGCTCAATCTGGGAACGTTCAATGCGTACTCCGTATGGCATCGTCTCCAAAAGAGAGACAATGTGTATCAGGTCTACCCACCGATCCTGCGTGTGAAATTCTACACGCAGGTGTTCGTATGGAATAGCCTCTCCACCTTCTGACACGCTTACTGAATTTACCTCCACTGAAGCATCAGCAATATTTCCGAGCAACTCGAGTTCCTCAAGAAAATCGACCACCTCGTCAGCACCTACAAAATATCTATCGACCGTATCAACCTCGACATGGAGTTCACTCAAGAGCTGTTTGATTGACCTGAGTCGTTGATCCTTCCTGATCTCAATATCGAGTTGATTCTGGAGGATTGAGGCCTGGTTATTCTTATTTTTTATCTCAAAAAATAAGAAGCCGTATACTCCAAGAGCAATTACCGCTCCGAGGATTGCTCCGATCAGCATACTTTGAACTTTTGATATCTTTAGTTTCATATAATCTAAAATTCTCCAGTGAGCGTCATTGAGAAGACAATGTTCGAGTCTTTTGCGAGATTAGAAACGGGCAGATCGACCGAGGTGAAGAGATGCTCTTGATTAAGGTTGTCCGCGAACGTAATAAGCATGGTCCGTGAACGCGCGCGCCCAGAGACCTTAACTTGGGAAGTAGCATCACTTCCCTTTGTATAATAAAGCGCGTCAACAACCACCGAATCGTTTGTGTTTCGCGCGATTGTCTCAATAACATCTGTTTGGAGCACCTGCTCTTGTATCTCTTTGAGAGCATTAAGCTTCTGCCGAAATATGAGGAGCGAAGCTGTCGACGCATCCTTCTCACGAATAGCGATTGCCTTATTAATAAGTTCAGATTGTCGAGCAATGGATTCCTCTTTAAGGATCGACATAAAAAATGAGGGGACAAGAAGAATGCTGCAGAACACTGCAGAGATTATTACCAACACGAGGACAACAACCCCAAGACGGAGCGCGTACTCTCGCTGAAACCTCTTTCGTTCTTTTTGTGGTAATACGTTTGCCATGTTGTTGTTCCTACTACGTAAGCGCCAAACCAATCACTGTCGCATACGAAAGTGCGGTCTCTCGACTCATCTGCGGTATGTATTCCTCATATGAAAACGCGTTCTGCCACACATCAGCTCGCGTCACCGGCACTTTTACCGTAGAAGAAAGAAATTCGGGCAACCCCGCAAGCGACGCATTCCCTCCGCAGAGGATAATTTCCCCCACTTGATAATCCTTTCCGTGGTCACGTTCCCGATTATTCCAATAGAGGAAGTGCCTATGAACTTCGTCCCTGAGTGAGGTTACTGATTGAATAAGTGCATCGTGGAGTTCTTTGTTTCCTTCATCAAGACCAAGAAGACCTTCTTTGTTTTTGAACTTCAATGACTTAGACTCATTCACCCCAAGATACTCAATGATATGCTCGGTTAATTCATCACCACCAACATCGACAGTTGAAGTAAAGGTTACGATGCCATTCTTCACTATTGAGATCCCACTACGCTTACGACCAAAATCAACGATCATGTATGTCTTAACATCTCCACGTGGAATGATTGCGTTCGCCATGGCTTGCCCCTCAATCTCGAAAGCAACCGGTGTCATGCCTGCCTCACGAAACGCCTGCTGATAGTTAGTGATAACCGGTTTTGGAAAGACTGTCACACTCACCTCAATACCTTCCGGTCGCACCTCAATAATGTCATAGTCAAATATTGACTGCTCCGGAGAAATAGGCACATGTTCCTCGAGTTGAAATTCAATATTGTTTCTCAGCTGTTTCCGATCTTCAATATGTGGAACGGTTGTTTGAAAGAGATATGCTTTCTCCTCTGGGAGCGACGCGCGCACGAACGATATATTATGCTTCCTTCGAAGCGCAGTAAGCACCTTGACCAGTGATTCTGTATCCTTTATCTCGCCACCATGCACGATCCCCGGTGTCATCCTGCGCTCCTCAAAGAAGTCGGGGATGTGACCAGCTTTCGTCTGCTTAAGATGCATAACCTTGACCGAAGTATCCGATATATCTACGCCAGTTGCGGCAATATTGAGAAACTTTGGCGGAGGAAAAGAGTCTAGGATTTTTTCGTGTATTGAGGAACGTCGTTCGTGCTCTGGTAACACTTGCATATATGATTAAGTATACGGTCAACCCCCAAAGAGTGTCCAGTTGTTAGCTCAACGAAACCAAAATACACAACCAAGTGAACTGCCCTTACCAACAAAAAATGATCAGATGATCTGCTTAACGATAAAGACAGTAACAATAACAACCACTGCGATCGTAAGCGCGATTGAGTAACGAGACAACAACTTTACTGCGCGCTCCCCAAGGAGATGCACCACATACGCAATGATGATATATCGAAGACTGCGACCAATAATCGATGCAACAAGAAACACAAAAAAATTCACCTTAAGAAATCCAGCGGCAAGAACAAATACCTTATATGGGATCGGTGTAAAGGCGGCGGTGAATATGACCCAAAACGCATTGTTGTTAAAAAGCGTCTGCGCTAAGACGACTTCTTCTTTAAGGTGATAAAAATCAACAATGTGAATACCGAGAGTGTCGTAGAAGAACAATGCAACAACATATCCAAACACCGCACCAAGTATTGAGGCGACCGATGTAAGCAATCCATAATACATCCACTGTCGAGACCCAGCGAGCAAGATGGCAATCAATAGTATATCGGGTGGTATAAAGAGGAACGACGATTCAGTGAATGAAAGAAAGAAGAGCCAAGCTTTGGCGTATGCCCCATGCGCACGCTGTTTAAACCAGTCAATACTACGCGTATGAAGGAGTGTGAGACGTTGATACATAATTATCCAATACGTGTTCCTGGAGCGATCGCAGAGGACGGCTCAAGAAATGAGAACCCTGCGTCATTTGAGGCTGCAAGGATCATACCGTTACTCTCAAGTCCTTTGATTATTCTCGGCTCGAGGTTGGTCACAAAGGGGAATGTGCGACCAACAAGATCCTCGGGAGTAGTATACTCCGCGATACCTGAGACAATCTGTCGCTTTTCATCACCAAGATCAACCTCAAGCCGGATTAGTTTATCAGTCTCCGGCACACGCTCGGCTGAAATAACTTTGCCAAGACGTATCTCCACTTTTTTGAAATCGTCAAAAGAGATCATTGTTTCGTATTATACACTACTCTTCTTTCTCCTTACGCTTATCAAGATAGCGTTGCAAAATGAGCGCTGCTGCCGAGGCATCCACAAGCGCTTCTGGCACTCCCCCTCTCCGCGCTTCAGCAGAGGTAAGAAACTCCGGCTCAAGGTTGACCGGAAGCTTAACCTCCTTTTCAAGTCGTTCAACAAACCGCCGGATGTCATCCATAAGCAAATTGTCTTCACCGGAGAGCTTGAGCGATTGCCCGACCACCACTTCTCCTACGTCATTTGCAGCAACCATACCCCTGATCTCTCCCATGAGTGAAGGAGCATTCTTTAACACCGCCTTCGGGAACGCAAGAGAGAGCGTGTCGTCTGAGAGTGCAACGCCCACTTTTTTTGTACCGTAATCTATTCCGAGTATTCTCATACGACTCAGTATAAGGGTGAAGGATGAAAGATGAAAGGAGTGCGCCAATATAGTTTAGTTAACGGAACTATATTGGCGCTTTGGCATTTTCTCTTCTAATCTGGTAGTATAGCTTCACTACATATTGGAGGAGTGCCCGGAATTGGTAACGGACCTGTCTTGAAAACAGGCGCGGGAAACCGCTTGTGGGTTCGAGTCCCACCTCCTCCGCAGTGATAAAAACAGGTGGCTTTGTGCCATCTGTTTTTTATTTGAGATTTATCCCTATGTTGCTACAATAATGATATGAATCAATTATTCTTTGGTATGCACACAGAAAGCTCACTATTCTTTTTTCTGTTTCTCGTCCTTATGGTGTGGACCATCACCTGGAAGGGGCTTGCGTTGTGGAAAGCTGCACGTGGGTCTGATAAATGGTGGTTCATTGCACTCCTTGTCATCAACACTGCCGGAATCTTGGATATTCTCTACTATTACTTCTTCTCAAAGAGAAGCCGAGGAGAGAAGCCGGTTGAGCAGAAAACCGAAGACGGAGAAAGTGTGACGTAACTCACACACCTGTGGTGCTCTCTTTAGCGCTCTCGTGATACTATAAGCGTATAAAACGCGCCCAGCGCTCCTTCTACCTACTCATATGAATTCAATTAGTTGGCAAGATTTCGAGCACGACCACACTGAGAAAAGCGGTGATTGGTTTTGGGCACTCGGCATCATCGCACTCTCCGGCGCGATCACCGCAATACTCTTTGAGAATATCCTCTTTGCGCTCCTCATATTTGTCGGGGCCTTTACCATTGCGCTTCTTGCCGCAAAAAAACCTGATCTGATGCGATTTGAGATTGGTCGTCGTGGTATTGTGATTGACGATACCCTCTACCCATTCACTACCCTGGAGTCGTTCTGGGTAGAGGAGGATGAAGAAGACGACTCACCGGCACTTATTGTAAAATCTCAGCGATTCCTAATGTCGTACCTTGTTATTCCACTTCGCAACACCTCACCGGAGCAAGTCCGCCAAATGCTTCTAGAAAAACTCGACGAAGAAGAGTTGCATGAACCCATTGCTCACCGCATCCTTGAATTCTTCGGATTCTAAACATAATGTTATATTCTTAATGTGTCATCTTAACCATAAATTACCACCTCAACGACGCAGACACTTTCAAATGCCACCTAGGAAATATGAACAAAAGAGACGTTGTGGAAGATAATACGAACCCAAATGCAAAAATAGGGTTTGTCATCTTTTACCCATTTCAATACTACGTATACAAGAACGTGTATGTGCATCTTAAGGATGAAGCTGAATTCATTGTAGATGCTGGTGTTTTCTTTCCCATTGAACAACATCATGATCTTGTCGATGACCTGGTCGTACTTTTAAAGAAAGAGCGTGTAAACTTCAGGATACTAAACTACAGTGACTATCATTTTGAGAACTACCTGGAAGATTTTTTCTCAAAATACGAGACGTTGGTATCCGTCTGGCACCGCGGCTGCATGCGTTTACAGTGCAATATAGACAAGAAAAAAGTGCACCTTACCTATGGAGTTGGAAAGGAACTTACCACCTATGGCCTCTACAAACGCCTCTTTGATCTGATACTCGCATATGGGGAATATGACCATTCATTCTTCTCCCTTTACACACAATCAGTAATAGTCGGTAACCCAAAATTTGACGATTGGTTCAACAAAACGCTCGACAACAATGTCACTAAAATAATCAGAGACAGACTTGATCCGGACAAACAGACGGTGCTCTACCTCCCCACCCACAGCGACCTCTGCTCTATTGATGAGCTCGCCGAGGAGCTTAAAGAGCTCGCTTCCGACTATAACGTTATTGTAAAACTTCACTACTACACCATTCGCGAGGAACCTGAACGTGTCAAAAAACTTACTGATGAGCGAATTATTCTCTACAAAGATGACACGGATCTGCTTCAGCTCTTCAAGGTAGCCAATGTGGTATTAAGTGATAACTCAAGCGCTATATTTGATGCCATACTTGCGGATAAACCCATTATCACAACAGACTTCCACTCAAATGATTTCCTCGACGTTGAACACAAGAAAATAAAGGATCGCCGGCGCGGCAAGACAATGGCACTCACCTACTCGAACAGTATAGAGCAACGCATTAAACAAGACGGAACCACTATAACCATACACAAACCAGAGGAGCTCTCTACTCAAGTCAATAAGACCCTCAAGAATGATATACCTCAAAAAAAGAAGCGGCGGCAACTTCGGGAACGCCTCTTTTCTTATAACGATGGATCGTCGGGGGCTCGAGCCGCAACAGCAATAAAGGAACTTTCGGGTAAAAAACCATCAGAAAAACCAATCTTTTACCATCTTGCTGAAGCACTCGAGCAGAATGTCCTAGAATCAGTAGGGTTGCGATACATGAATGAAAGGGAGGATTACAAGAGACTATGTGCGTACCGAAGCTTCTCAAGAGGACTGATGGAAAAAGATGTCCCCGAAAACGAACCGGTCTTTAGCATTGTGGTACTCCCCATATCAAATGATATATCTGCTACGAAAGAGGCAAACAGGTCTTTGCATTTACAAGAATTCCCGCATGAGAATTATGAGATTATAACCAATGATTTACAGTTGCCAATCGTGTCTTTTTTGAAAGAATCGATTATTAAAGCACGAGGGGGTTATGTGTGCTTTATCGGAAACACCTGCGTCGCGCCAATCGACTGGCTTACGCGCATGTATATGACCCACAAGAAACATCCCGATGCGGTAGCTGTCGGGGGTAATATAGTTCGACACAGCCCACTTTATAATCTGTATGATGAATTCGATTATTTTGAACTTGGAAAGAAGTTTGGAATTCAGAAGGAGCCTAAATTCATTGGATTGCTTTACGAGATAAGAAATGGTCTATTCTGGCAAAATCCCGCGGGTAAACTATCAAACATCTCTTATCGCAAAGATGTTCTAAAGAAGATACAATTACCTCAAGAAATGCAAACTATTCAACTACTCGAAATGTGGATTAAAAAGCAAGCGCTCGACCTAGGTGGTGACATGGTCTTCACTCCTCTTTCAGTAACAGACCTTGAGTGCCAAACTTCGAAATCTTTTTTCAAGGATCGACTACGAGAAGGTGTTGCATACACTCTAACGGGGATACGTCACCCCAATCTCAAGAAATACTACACGGTTTCAATAATCTCAATTGTGAGTAATTCTCTCCCCTTACTAAGACCAAACCGCAGGGACATGCTTCTCTTCCTTGTTGCTCTTTGGGGGAACTCTATTAGACTACTCGGTAAATACTTAACCTTACTTATGAAAAACCAGAGCATCAAAAAGTCTTGAGTCTAACTTTTTTCATGGTACAACATAGTAGATATTGACTTTCTATATATAGATGCTATAATGTAGCTAGAAATTATCATCTAGGCTGTCTAGGTGGTGAATAGATACATATGGAGGTTTGTTATGTTGTATGCCATGTTGAAAAACAG